>NZ_ASPS01000048.1:0-1630 GCF_000517865.1 Paenibacillus sp. FSL R7-269 | reverse complement strand
CCTGAATCCGTGAAATAACCAAAGCCGGAGCACCCCCTCCTCTTGAATTGTAGCGATTCGTGTGACAAGCAAAGAGGAGAGTGGATTTTTCTGCCTTGAGGCATAGGGAAACAGAGCTTGCCTTGCACCAAGCTCTTCCCGAACCTATGTCCCCTGTTTTTCAACCCGACAAGCTCATATAAATACGTCGAAATGTCGGAAACCAGGGACTGTGCCTGCCGAAGCGAAGCTTCGTTTGCCGTGCATGCTCCACCATGCGCGAAGCTAACCAGATCAGATTCTCAATGACTGTTTTTACCCGCCTGCGGTTGACCTTCGTTCGCACCGGAGCATCCGGTTCTTGCAGCGAAATTTGCCCAATGGCTCGAAGCAGATTATACGCAACCAAACCTGTACAGAGGACCAGGTCATTCGTAGCAAATTTACCCGAGGGCAGGCGCTCCAAATTCAGATCCGTCTTGAGTTCGCTGTGAAACTGTTCGCTCGTGGCATGGTCACGGTAGAGCCGAATGACTTGCCAAGGCGAACAGGTCAGTGTCGTGAAAAACACCTGTACTTCTACTCGAGGCACCAGCAGGAGCTGACCATCAGCTTCCATTGTCCGCTCAATGACTTGATACACGACGTGAATCGGACGTTCCAGCTTCTTGTCCGTCCATTCCATGGAGCCTAAATACACGCGCTTGCCTTCTCGTTCTTCACAGCACATCCCGTCCTGTCTGGCAATCATCAGCCATTCTTCCGGCGACTCCCGGCGGAGATTGCGCTTGACGATAAAATCCACATTTTCGTTCAGACACACGTTCAAATTCTCGAGCGCATCATTGCCAGCATCCATGCGCACGAGCAGCGGCGAATCGGTGATGCGGCGGGCATAGTCCAGACTGTGCGATAGAAACGCAGCCGCTTCTTTTTGCACATGCATGCTGCCTTCGCGCAGGTTGACGTTGACGCCATAGCCTTCCTGCCCTAGATAGGCAAAAAACGGCGCATAGCCGTCTACCTTTTTGTACGTCAGAGACACGCCTTCTTTCTGGGTGTTACTATTGTCGAACGGCGAGACGTCCAGGTCCAGCGGTAGCCAGGACAACGTTTTCCCTTCAGGGAGTGTGGCCTGAACAGGGGTCAGCGGTGCGTTCAGAGCGTGCAGCAAGTCCGCCGACTCTTCAAGCAAAATCGTCTGCCAGTCGTAGCTGTGCGCGGCGGCCAAATCCAGACGCTGCCGAAGGGTGGGAGAGGACGGGACATGTTTCAGGCCTAAGGATTTCGCGAAAAAACGGTCCTCCCGAAAGGGCTCGATCTGGTCGAAATCACTTTTTCCCTGGCACAGCAATCCAAGATAAGCGAGGACCACATCCGGGTGAGTGACGGTAGGGTGCTGTGCACCGGGCAGAGAGTACCGAATGAGCCGTTTGGCCATCCGGGTATGAGAAAGAAGCAGGCCAATGAGGGCCAAACCGGAGTGAGCGGTGAGCCACTCCACGGACTGATCAAGTTGAAAACGTATAGGGTTCATCTGTGCACCTCCCAGGTGAATTCAAGAAATACGGGAATTCTTCCCTTTTCGTTAGTTTACTTCACCGGGGGATGTTTTTCTAACTTTTTCAGTTTTTCGTTTCACGGATTCAGG
>NZ_ASPS01000047.1:0-186569 GCF_000517865.1 Paenibacillus sp. FSL R7-269 | reverse complement strand
CATACCAAAATCCCCTCCAAGTTCACTCATTTCCTCATGTTAACACATGAGGTTTTTTTCGAGTGTCTACTTCAAGGGGATAATACCAGCGGTGGCGTGTGGTCCGAATGTAATCGAAAAACCGATTACATTGCGCTTGGCGGTGGCGCGGCGGGGGTTGCCGCGAAGGATGCGCCCCAGAGCGCAAAAAAGCACTATCCGCCCGTCCTGGGGAATAGTGCTCTGCATGATTTACACCCAGCCGAACAGCCGGGCCGCCGAAGCCACCGCGAAGGTTACGCCGATAGCGATAGCGAGCGGGATTACAGCGGAGAGCACAGCCCATTTCAGGCTTTTGGTCTCCTTGTAGATGTTCACCAGTGTGGTGCCGCAAGGATAGTGGAGCAGGGAGAACAACATCATATTCAATGCCGTCAGCCAGGTCCAGCCGTGGCTCAGGAAGATGTCCTTAATGCTGCCGAGACCTTCGATATCGACCATGGCCCCGGAGGACATGTAGCCCATCAGCAGGATAGGCAGTACAATCTCGTTAGCGGGCAGGCCGAGGATGAAGGCCATAATAATGAAGCCGTCCATGCCGAGCAGCTGCGCGAACGGATCGAACCAGGCCGCCATATGATTCAGCACGCTCTCGCCGCCGATGAACAGATTGCCGAGAATCCAGGTGATGATCCCTGCCGGAGCGGCCACGACGATGGCGCGGGTCAGCACATTGAGGGACTTTTCCTTGGAGGAGCGGACAATGGTCTTCCAGATCTGCGGGCGGCGGTAAGGCGGCAGTTCCAGGGTGTAGTGGGTGGGGACACCGCGCAGCGCTGTTTTGGACATGACCCACGATACGCTCAGGGTGACGACAATTCCGACCAGCACGATGCCCATTAGCACCAGCGCCGTCGAGAAGGTACGCAATGCCCCGGTGGTTGCCGCCCCGACCATGAACATGGAGGAGAGCAAGATAAGCGTAGGCCAACGGCCGTTGCACGGGACGAAGTTGTTGGTCAGAATGGCCAGCATCCGTTCGCGGGGCGATTCAATAATACGGGTGGACAGAATAGCGGCGGCGTTGCAGCCGAAGCCCATCGACATCGTCAAGGCCTGCTTGCCATGCCCCCCGGATTTCTTGAACAGACGGTCCATATTAAAAGCCACGCGGGGCAGATACCCGAAATTCTCCAGCAGCGCGAACACCGGGAAGAAAATCATCATGGGCGGCAGCATGACGCTGATGACCCATGAGGTTCCGCGATACAGTCCCAGAACAAGCACGCCGTGCAGCCAGGCCGGGGCATGAACAGCCTCAAACCCGGCGGTCAGATAGCCTTCGATCCAGCTGAAGAGGGAGGCAATCCAGCCCGAAGGATAGTTGGCGCCGGCAATGGTAATCCAGAATACCAGACCAAGGCCGGCGAGCATAATAGGGAAGCCCCAGATCTTCGAAGTGACGATATTATCCAGCTTGTAGGTGCTGCCTAGCTTCTTCTTATCGTGATAAGTAACGGCATCGCTGCAGATTCCGGCCGATACGCCATAGATTCCGCTGACGATCTCGTCGCGGATCGCCCCTTTGTCTGCCAGCTTCTTCGCGGTTGCGAGCAGGGAATCAAGCGGGTCTTGGCCGTTAATGGCATGCGGTGACTCCATGGCGGGCCACCTCCTTCGCTACAGATATACCCTTGCGTCCCATATGGGCTTTGAGGGAAGCCAGCAGGCTGTGGTCACCGTCCAGCAGGCGCAGGGCAATCCAGCGTGCCGGATATCTGGCACCGACCGTCTGTTCCACCATGGGGATCAGCTCGGCAATGCCTTGCTCAATCTCCTCGCCATAGGTAATCTTCAGCGGCTCTGCCTTGAATTCACCGGTCGCTACGCGTGCGATCTGATCCAGCAGCGCTTCGATGCCGATCCCGTTGCGGGCCGAAATGGCCGTGACAGGCACGCCGAGCCGCTCCGCAATCCGCTTCAGATTAATATCAATGCCCAGCCGCTTGGCTTCATCGATCAGATTGATGCAGACCACGGCGCGTCCCGTAATCTCCAGCACCTGCAGGGCCAGATTGAGGTTGCGCTCCAGCGATGTTGCATCCAGAACCACCAGCGTTACATCCGGTTCTTCAAAAATAATATAGTCCCGCGCCGCCTCTTCATCGGCGGAATTGGAGTAGAGCGAATAGGTGCCGGGAAGGTCAACGGCCCGGTAGGTATGCTCCTTGTGGGTGAACCGCCCTTCAGCGGTAACTACGGTTTTGCCCGCCCAGTTGCCGGTGTGCTGGCGCATGCCGGTCAGCAGGTTGAACAGCGTGCTCTTGCCTGTATTGGGGTTGCCGGCAAAAGCTACAGTATACTCGCTCATCCTTCTCCGCCTCCAATCAGTTCGCCATAAATGAGGGAACTCTCTTCCCGCCGCAGGGCAATGGTAGTATTGCTGATCCGGTAAGCCGTAGGGTCTCCGAGCGGGCTGCGCCGCAGCACTTCTACACGGTTCCCGGCGACAAATCCGAGATCAAGCAATCTTCTCCGCAGCACACCATGGACCTCGATCCCGCTGATCCGCAGCGTGCTGCCGTTCACAGCTTCAGACAATGGAATTACGGCTCCGGCCATAAGCACTCCCACTTTCGTATGAATAATGAATGAATAGTTATAGTTATCCTTAAGTATGAAATATGCACTTGTATAGTATATTGTGCAGGGAACAAAATATTGCACCCTGCCACAAGATTAGTATACGTAAATAAATTTGTCCTTGCAACAATAATGTTTCCCTAGGGAAAGATAAATAGAGCAAGATTTATCAAAAGTGTTTCCGGTACCTAATATATACTTTGAGTTGTGGAGGGGGTGAGAGTAATTCACTATCAATTGATTCATAAGAGTATCGAATTTATTGAGCAGCATTTGGAAGAGGATTTGGTTTTGGAGAAGGTGGCTAAGGCAGCAGGGTTGTCCAAATATCATTTTCACCGGATTTTTCGGAAATATGTGAACAAAAATGTCCATGAATATATCCGGGCCCGCCGTCTCAGCCAAGCAGCCAATCTCCTGCTGTACTCCGAGACACGTATTCTTGAGATTGCGCTGCAGTACGGCTTTGAGAGCCAGGAGGCTTTTACAAGAGCTTTCAAGGAAATCTATGATCTGCCGCCTGCGCAGTACAGATCGCAGGTGAGACTATATTCAAGAAAGAGAGGTATTTACAATGTCAGAGATTACAGGCTGGTATATTACAGGTACTCACCCGGACAACTATAAGGTAGAGATCGATCCCCGCGTCTGCTATAAGACAAGTCCCTCCATGCATCTTTATTCCAATGAAGAGGCTGCGCAGGACGACAATAGTTTTGGAACCTTAATGCAGCAGTTTCAGGCAAGAGAGTATCGAGGGAAGCGGATGCGCTTCTCCGGGTTCGTAAGAACGGAGAATGTCACCGGCTGGAGCGGCCTGTGGATGAGAGTGGATGATAATCAGCAGAATATGCTGGCTTTTGATAACATGCAGAACCGGAGCATACAAGGAACCACGGAATGGAACCACTATGCCTGCGTAATGGATCGTCCGAAGCCGACGTGATCAATATCGGAATACTGCTGAGCGGAACCGGACAGGTGTGGCTGGGGGAATGTGAATTTGAGGAAGTAGGCAAGGATGTACCCGTAACGGATAGCTCTACAGGTGCGAAGAACCTTCCGTCCGGGCCGCAGAATCTGAAGTTCAACCAGCAGCAGCCGGAGCAATCTGCTTCAAGCTGAACGCTGTAACCGGCCCCGCACCCAGATCGACAGGGCCAGCAGCAGCGGAATGGCGACCTGGAAGAGCGGGTCAAGCTTCAGGCTCGGACCCAGGCCGATGGCGATATGCTGGGTGTAATCCCGTTCGAGGAATGAGGAACCATAGATGACGGCCCCCACAGGGAAGACCCACCATTTGGCCGGTTTGCCGGTCAGCTCTGCAAGAGCTTTTACAGAACAGAAGTAGAAGAGCATCATCTTGATCAGCAGCCCCAGGAAGAGCTGGATGGTGACGAGAATATCAAGCCGTTCGACGAATTTGAGGTTGGACAGCACCCGGACGGTTTTGAGAAAAGGCAGCTGGCTGACGCCCGCAATCGACGGGCCGAGGACGGCCACATTCAGCGCATTCATGAAGATCAGGAACGCGCTGATGAGCAGATAGGCGTTCACTGTGTATTTTACAGGCATACCGGGCTTCTCCCATAGCGTCCACAGCATCAGAAAAACAATCATCTGCCCGAAGGGAAACGAGACGATCTCCGGCAGCGCCGCTTGCAGCACCGGCATCAACCCGCCCTCCATCACCGGCGCCAGACGGCCGAAATCGATCACTCCCATGATGCCCAGCATCAGAATAAGCAGAAAATAGAAGAACAGCATGACTGGAAGCAGCACCTCAGGCAGTCTGAAGACAACCTCCGCCCCCTTCCAAATGGCATATAAGGCCAGCAGCACGAACACCAGCATCGTAATGGCTATGGGGGTTCTCGGCAGCATCGTCATCGCCGTCAGCTCGCCGAGATCGCGGACATTACGCATGGACTGATAAGCGAAGTACAGGCTGTAAACCGCACCGATGAACGCCCCGGGAGCTGTGCCGAAATGAGCTTTGAGCATTCCAATCAGGTCCGTGCCCGGAGAGCGGTACTGAATCCACATCAGCACAAGGAGAAGGGCGAAGCCCGCCGCTGAACCTGCACACATCGCCAGCCAGGAATCCTGCTTGGCGGTGCCCCCCAGCAGGAACAGCGGCGTGCTGCCGATTTCAAACAGCATAATCATGAACGCAATCTGCAGGGAAGAGACTTGTTCTTTGACCTGTTCTTTGTTCACCATAATGGCTTCTCAGCCTCCTAACCAATGGATGATGGCTCTGCCGACAGGCTGAAAGTACGCCGTATACAGGAGACCCAGCGACAGATGAGGGGTATCGGTAATACCGCATAGATTAAGATAGACTCCGTATCCCATAATGCAGCCAAGCAAGAGCCGCCGCCGGCGATGTCCTTCTCCGCTCAGCTTCCTCCACCCCCACCCGTAGGCAAGCGCATAGAGTAGAAGAGTAATAGCTATTTTCATAGATATGCTCCTTTACTTCTGCTGGACAGACTTGAACGATTTGTTGCTGAGTCCGGTCCGTTCCATCTCAATCGAGACCTGAGGGCGGAGCTCGATCTCCTGAAAAACACTGTCCCAGTGCTTCTCCTGCTCAATCTGCTTCCAGCGCTTCGGATCGCTCCGGTGTACTCTCACAGCAAAACCGGTGACGTCTGCCTTCAGCCGCTTGACCTCTGTCCAGGCGTTATTCATTAGCTCCAGCACCCGCTGCTCCAGTGATTCCTCCATCTCACTGATCGCCTTGCGGTCGTTCAGATCCATGATGCTGCCAAGCTCCGTCAGCACACCGCTGCCCTTCACGTTAACCTCCATCACATAATGATCCTTGGCCCAGACAGGGCGTACGGTGGTGGCCGAATTCTGCAGGACGAAGGATGCGTCAAGCTTGTCGCTTGTTGCCGGCCGGGAGGGGAAGGCGATGGTGGCAGAATCAACATTATCGGTCAGAAAAGAAAGCCCGAACGCCTGCTTTTGGCTAAGCCAGCCCGCGAACGTATCCCCTTTAATAACGCCCAGCCTTCCCAGCGCCAGCCGTGAGGGCAGATCGGTAACCGCGGTCTCACTGGTCTCATCCATCGTCTGTGAGCCGGTCAGCAGAATCTCCGGCAACACCGCGCTTTTGGATTCGGAGGACAGCGCCATCGCCAGCTCATACAGGCGGGTTCCCGGAAAGTAGGACAAGAGCCGTGATTCTTGTTCAATCATTAGCTGGATGCCGGCGCCCTGGTTCTTGGTCATCTGCATCAGCTGATCCAGAATCATTCCCGCATCGCCCTGGGAGATGAAGACAAAGACCGTCTCCCGGGCATCCTGCTTGCGCAGGAACATATCAATCAGCTGATTGATCCCGTGTCTGGCCAGGCTCTCGCCGATCACAGTAATTCTAGAGTGGGAGAAGAACATCTCCCGCGTACTGGTCAGATTCGTCCGTTCAATGGCCTCCATAATCGTCCGGCCCTTGACGGTGAACGTGAGGAAGGGCGGCGAGCTGGTGCTGCCTCCTCCGCTGCCGCCCATACCGCTGGCACCTGAGGAAGGGTTGATGACCTGGTAGGTCGCCTTCCACTGATTGTTCTCCCAGTCATAGGCGGAGCCGGAGGTAATGCCCAACTCGTTAAGCTCCCGGTCATCCCAGCAGCCGGAGAGCAGGAGGGAGAGAAGCGGGAGACAGAGAATCAGGCACAGCAGAGTTCTCGGTTTGTTCATCATGTCTCCAGCCCCTTCCGCTTAGACCGGGCCTTGTGCACCTTGTTCAGCAGGACCGCGCCCAGCGGTACCAGGACGTTGAACAGGAAGAAGACCACGAACCGCCCTTCCTGGTTGTATACATTTAGCTTGGCTGAGCTTTGCCAGGAGAACAGGCATTCCAGAGCAATGATCAGACCCAGCGCGCCAATGAAGGGCCGGCTGCTGCTGACCCGGAACGTCTGCTTGAAGCACTCCACCGTCACGAACAGGAAGATGGCGAATTTGAGATAGATCGACAGCACCCAATAAGAGATGAAGAGAATATCCAGCTTCTCTATGAACCGGCCGACCCGGAGGATGCTGATGGTAGCGAAGCCGGGGTAAGCACTGAGCTTAATGAATTCCGGTCCGAAGACCATCAGGGCTGTGATTAATGAGAACATCATCAGTGTGGCCACGAACAGCAGGCCGGTCCAGCCGATAATTTTGGCCCGCTGCGGATATTGCAGGTAAGGGGCCAGGAACAGCAGCACCGCCACTTCAGACATCCATGCAGTCGGTGTCAGGCTCGCCAGGGTGATCTCAGCCAGATTATGATCGAACATGGGCAGCAGATGATGCACATTCAGATCATTGTAGAGCCCGAACAGGTACAGTGGTACGAAGAACAGATAGAATAGAATAACCAGACTGTTCACTCTGGCGATGGCTTCAATGCCCTGCCGGACCATATAGATAGTGATGAAGAGAATGAGTATGACCAGCACCGTGATCGGGGTATCGATCAGGACGTTGTCTTTAATGAAATTGACAAACTCCCGCAGAATGGTTGCGGTGGTGTCCAGGTAGAACTGGAGCATCAGCAGACCAAGGATGACTGCGACCACAGGGGAACTTTTCTCCCCCACCCACTCCAGAAAAGGAGTGCCGTTGCTGTTCTGAATCACCGCCCCGACGATCCACGCAATGAGCAGCCCCGCCGCGGTAGACAGGATGATCGCCAGCGGAGCGTCCTGCTCTGCATAGGTGCTGATAATGATAGGCAGCACGACAGTGGCTGTCGGCAGGATGGTATTGACTACAAGCATGGCAGCTTGGGTGGTGCCGATTTTTCCATTCATGCTGGACCCTCTCCCTGCGGTTTAGGCTGTGCCGGTGATGGATGAGCTGTGTTTTCCACGGGCTGTGGCTTCTGGTTAGGGACTTGTCTGCGGGTCTCTTTGCCGAGATTGGTCTTCGGACGCATATTCATGCTCCACAGCGGAACACGGATGAAGATGTCCTTCAGATAACGCGGAATCATCGGCGCCACCGGAGACAGATAAGGCACGCCGAAAGAGCGCAGGCCCGCCATGTGAATCAGCAGCACCATCAGGAAGGACATAATGCCGAACAGACCGAGCGAGGCAGCGATGAACATCATCACGAAGCGGATCAGCCGGATGGAGTTGGCGATGGCGAGTGACGGAATCACGAAGTTCGAGATGGCGGTAAAAGAAACCACAATCACCATCGCCGCGGACACAAGTCCGGCCGAGACGGCGGCCTGGCCCAGCACGAGCGCGCCTACGATAGAGATAGCCGGTCCGATGGTCCGCGGCATACGTACCCCCGCTTCACGCAGGACGTCGAAGGTCAGTTCCATCAGCAGCGCCTCAGCAAATGCGGGGAGCGGAACGCCTTCCCGCTGGGCAGCCAGACTTATAAGCAGGGTGGTCGGCAGCATCTCCTGGTGAAAGGTAGTAACGGCAATATAAAGTGCAGGCAGCAGCATAGAGACGAAGAATGCACCATAGCGGATCAGCCGCAGGAAGGAGGAAATATCATACCGCTGGTAATAATCCTCGCTGGATTGAAAAAAGTTGAAGAAGGTGGACGGGGCCAGCAGCGCAAAGGGAGTGCCGTCAATGATAATCCCGACCTGGCCTTCCAGAATGCCCCCGGCCATAGCGTCAGGACGTTCGGTATTCTGAATGGTGGGAAAGGGCGTCAGGCCGCCGTCCTGTATGAATTCTTCAATATAATTGCTCTCCAGAATGGCATCGGTATTGATGGCGTTCAGCCGGCGGCGGATTTCGGCCAGCACCTGTTCACTGGCGAGGCCTTCCAGATAGACGAGGGCAATTCCGGTCCCGGTACGCTGGCCGATGGTATATTCCTCAATCCGCAGATCGGCGGTTTTCAGGCGGCGGCGCAGCATGGCGGTCCCGGTACGCAGGCTCTCGGTGAAGCCTTCCTTCGGCCCGCGGATAACTCCCTGGGAGGTTGGCTCATTAATGCTTCTTTTCTCCCAGCCGGAGGTGTCGGCGGCCAGCGCGACCTGAAGCTCCTCGAACAGTATCAGGGTATAGCCGTCAAAAAGCAGGGGCAGCAGCACCTCCAGGGTCCGGGCCTCCTTCACTCCTCCTATTGGCAGAATGTGCTCCTTAATCAGGTTGAAGGCAGCTTCTGTGGTAATGCTATCTCCGTTCAGCGTGCTGTTCTCCATTAAGGACTGGAGTACGGACTGGTTGACAGTATCGGCGTTGACCAGACCGTCAATATAGATGAAGGCAAGGGAAAGGGGAGGCTGAGCTTCATTCTTATAATGGCGGATGACAATATCCGAGCTGCTGCCGATCCGGCGGCTGAGTTCCTGCAAATTATCCTCAAGGGAGAGCTTCAACGGAAGCGGTGCAGGCACGGAGGTTTCTACAGGATCTTGGGTAGTCTTACGGCTCTTCTTCGGCTCTTGAGGCATCTCGGGGACTCCCTTCTGCTGAAATCTGGATGTGTTCCCTGTATTATCCCCCATAGGCGTATTCCTTATTCTGCCTTCTGCCTGAACTACGCACATAGAGGAGTCGCTGGAATCAAAAAAGAAACTGCCCTTTAGGAATGGCAGCTTTGCAGCATTCCATAAAGGCAGTTTCATCAACAGACTTTAGATTTGAACTCTAAGCTGGGTAGATTATTTAGTCTGTACAACCAGAGCGTTGCTGATCAGGCGTCCCGGAGTGGTCAGGTACTTGCCATTGTAATATAGGCCGCTTGAGGCACCGCCATCGAGGTTCATCGCCTGGTAGGCTCCGGCCTGCTTCATAATTTCCGCCAGCTGAGGGATGGTTGCCCCGCCGGAGGTGAGCAGAATCAGCTTATGATCGCGGGTGATGCCCAGTGCGCTGCGCGAGCCTCCGCCGGTCAGGATTTTGGGGTCCCGGAAGCCTTCCCCCGCCACATTCAGCGCGACCTTCCCGTTAACCAGCAGCCGTGGTCCAGCCTGAAGTGCGCCGTGAACGGAACCGGAATCGAAGCGGGCTTTGAATTCACTGCCCGGAATCAGTTCAGCGAGCATATTGCGGTCGTAAGCGAAGACCGCCCGTTTGTCTCCGGAGCTGTTCTTCAGCATCTTGCCGCCGCTGATGATGTAGCCGTAGGGAGCCTTGAAAGCGTCATTAGTATACGCGGCGAAGAACGTGCCGTTGATCGCGGCGGCAGCATTGCTGCGCTTGGCGATGCTGGCAAGGGCTTCAGTCTTACCGACGGTATTCCCGGCCAGAACGGCATCCAGCTTCACCGAAGGATGCAGCAGGGAGACCGTGACGGTCTGGACGCTGAAGGAGCGGCCGCCGACCTTGTAGGTATGATGTCCGCTGACTACAGCGGGCGAGCCGCTCTTGATCAGGCTGCCGTTCTGTACAGGCAGGGTGGCTGTCTCCGCAGTGCCTGGTTCAGCCCCGCTTGTTAGCGTAAGCGACCCAGCTTCTCTATTCCACTGGAGCTGTATGCCGAGTGTCTGGCTTACAAGAGACAAGGGGACATAGGTAGTCCCGTTCTCACTGAAAGGCCGCACACTTACGGTAACGGGCTTGCCGTTAACGGAAGCCCCGGGCTTGCCTGGAGTGAAGGTAATGGAATTCTCGCCGCGTGATATCTCAATCTGGCCGCCGGAAGCGGTGAGTACGGACTGGATACCGGCGAAGCCGTTCAGGAAGCGGAGCGGGATGAAGGAGTGATTCTCCTTGTCCACATATACGGCAAGCTTGGGCTGCGGTGCCGCAGCGGCACCGGATTGCAGTGCTGGAAGAAGGACGGCCAGCAGACAGAAGGCGGTAAAGAGGGTGAGCAGTTTTTTCATGATACACAAAATCTCCTTTGGGTTGTAGCAGGTTAATCTGCAGGTTAGGATGATTCTGGAACAGGCCCCAGAATGCAGTACTTGAGCTATCATCATATAATCGTCTCCCGTTACCGTCAATGGAGCATGCATCCAGCAGCGGGTTGGTTTATAATGGGATCACATTAGAATATCTGCATATAAGGGCGGTAGCGATCATGACAAGAATAGGCTTAATCCGGCACGGCAGCACACGCTGGAATCAGGAGGGCCGGGTACAGGGTCATACGGATAATCCTCTGGACGAGGAAGGCTTCCGGCAGGCCGGCGTGCTTGCGGAGCGGCTTAGCAGTGAAGCGTGGGATTATATCTATTCAAGCGATTTGCTGCGGGCCAGACAGACGGCGGAGACCATCGCCGGGAGGCTGGGCATCCCGCTGGCCGGTCTCGTTCCGGGCATCCGGGAGATGAACGGCGGATTAATTGAAGGAACCACCGAGAGTGAGCGGATCGAGCGCTTCGGCAGCCAGTGGAAGACGATGGATCTGAAGCTGGAGAGTCAGGAGCTGGCCCGCGAGCGGGGAGTCCGGGCGATTGAAGAGCTTGCTGCGCGCCATCCCGGCAGCAATGTGCTGGTAGTCAGCCACGGGGCTATTCTGCGGAGTACGTTGGCCGGACTTGTGCCTTCCCTGGATGTGAGCGTGCTGCTGAAGAACACCTCCATCACCTGCCTGGTCAAGGAGAAGGGCAGCTGGAGCTGTGAATTGTACAACAGTGCGGAGCATATGGACGGATAGGACGGATATTTCAGAGCATTTCATTACAATAAAGC
The DNA here is from genome assembly GCF_000517865.1 of Paenibacillus sp. FSL R7-269. Lineage (NCBI taxonomy): Bacteria > Bacillati > Bacillota > Bacilli > Caryophanales > Paenibacillaceae > Paenibacillus > Paenibacillus sp. FSL R7-269. The sequence goes on along the minus strand of NZ_ASPS01000047.1, from coordinate 175,326 downwards.
GCCTGTCCTGCCGATAATATGCTTAATGCTAATCCGCTAGGGGTATTCATTTACAGTGCCTCTTGCCGGAGTTGTTCAGAATTTGTTCAGTCTGTTCCTGTACAGTAGCGCTTGAAAGCGATAAATTCATAAATTCATTGATAGGCTGAAGGAGGGCGTAAGACTAGTGGAAGAGGCCCGCAATTATATGTTGACAATTCTATCCATACTTATAGGGGTACTGACCGTATATAGCTCGCTTAGACTGACAAGGGATTTCTCCCGACAAACGCAAAGAACCCGGGCAGTCCGCTCGAGTCTTGTGGTGCTGGTGATTAGTGCCGGACTTTCCGGCATGCATCTGCTCGGCAGAAGAGCCTTAACCGGCTTCACTACAGAAGGCAGAAGTCTGCTGATCTCTTTGTTCCTGTACATGCTGACACTTGCCGGTATTCTGTATCTGTTCCTGCGGATGCGCATGATCCTTGGGGAGCGTGAGCAGCTCAAGGAATTGGCATACCGGGATACGCTGACTGGCCTGCTGAATAAGAACGGAATGGATCATTTCTGGGATCATTGCAAAATGAGCGAGCAGCTTGCAGTATTATATCTCGACCTGAACCGGTTCAAATCGATTAACGATACCCTCGGCCATCATACAGGGGATCTGTTACTGGAGGCCGTTGGAACCAGCCTGCAGCAATTCACCTGCAAGGGCAAGCGGCATATTTTCCGGGTGGGCGGAGATGAATTCGTCATTATCGCCAAACGCTACAGCCGCAAGGAGGCAGAGCAGCTTGCTCTTAAGGTTCTGGAGCGCATCACCCGTACCTATAAGCTGGAGAGCCATGAATTATTCGTGTCCGCGAGTGTCGGGATCACGATAAGTCAGGGCCGGATCGATCCGAAGCAGCTGCTTCAGGAGGCAGATTCGGCTATGTACAATGCCAAGCAGCTGGGAAGCGGGCGTTGTGCTGTATACAAGCAGGAGGGCCGCATTCCTTCCGTGAAGCTGGTCAGCAGCTCAAGAGCGCAATAAGGTTTATAAGTCTTACAAGTAAGCAGTTGGAAAATGTACACTCAATCTGCCGAATCCAATGGATTCTGAGAAAATCGGGGCCGATTAAGTGCTTTATTCCAGCTGTTTTTTTGTTGAATACCTGTGACGCCAAATGAGATGTACAGAATTCCACTCGTTCACCCGCCGGACTGCGCCGTCCTATGGACAGCGCAGCCGTGTTCCATAAGTCAGACGCCTCTGGCAGCCAAAAGCCCGGCTAGAATATCCGGATGATCGGTAATAATTCCCGCCACCTCAGCTTCGATTAATGCCTGCATCCGCTCGGGATCATTAACCGTCCACGGATGATAGACAATGCCTTTCTCTGCAGCGGCGTTCACGAACTCCGGCAGCACCGAGGAATGATGGGCATGCAGCGCATCCGCCTGCAAGGTTGCCGCGTAATTCCAAGGACGGTACAGTCCCTCGCCGTAGAGAATACCCGTACGGATCTCCGGTGCCAGCGACTTGCAGTAGGCTAGGGAATAATGATTGAAGCTGGAGATCACGACCCGCTCACTCATACCCTGCTCCCGGACAGCGGCGATTACCTTCTCTTCCATGCCGGGATAGAGGAAGGTCCCGTTCTTAAGCTCTATATTCAAAATCGTCTCCCGGCCCTGCAGCAGATCCAGCAGCTCGTCCAGTGTCGGAATCCGTTCTCCAGCGAACTCAGGGCTGAACCAGGAGCCTGCGTCTACCTCCAGTATCTCACGAAGCGTCTTATCCTTCACATAACCGCTGCCTGAAGTGGTACGGTTAAGACTCTCATCATGGATCACTACTACTGCTCCGTCACTGGTAAGCTGTACGTCGGTCTCAATGCCGGTTGCACCAAGCTCAAGACCCTTGCGGAAGGCCGCCATTGTGTTCTCCGGGGCGGCTGCGGATGCGCCGCGATGCGCGAAATTAATGATGTTCATGTCGAGTAGTTCCCTCCATCTCTATGATGTAATGCAGCCCGTAGTGTCCGGGCCCCTTATAGTATATTCCACATCACGGCAAGAAACCCTGTCCCCCATCGGTATAAAGGACGGGTTCCTGAAATTTTATCGTGGTACGTTTGGAAGCAATCGCTTAGAATAGACATCAACTATACTACATACAGAAAGAAGCGATAGAGCTTGAAGTTTTGTCTGGAATGCGGAACCCGTCTGGTTATGAAGGAATGCAATGGAGAAGGAGAGGTACCCTATTGCGAATCCTGCGCCGTCTTCAGATTCCCTGTGTTCAGCACAGCGATGAGTACAGCCGTACTGAACCGGAGTCTCGATAGAATCCTGCTCATCCAGCAGCATAAGCGCAAGGATTACATTCTGCTCGCCGGGTATGTGAATAAGGGAGAGAACGCCGAAGCGGCCCTGATCCGTGAAGTGAAGGAAGAAGCGGGGCTTGAGGTGATTGCTTATGAATATATGCGCAGCCAGTATTTCGCCCCGTCTAATACTTTAATGCTCAATTACATCAGTGTGGCTGACACGGATGACTTAAGTGCCATGAGCGACGAGCTGGACCACGCCGCCTGGTTCACGCTGGATGAAGCTGTTGACGCCATATTACCAGGCAGCCTCGCGGAGAGCTTCCTGCTCACCATCATTGATAAGCTGAGACAGGGGAGGGCTCTGGAGGATTTTACAGCGGTTGTCCGGTAATTGCGAATTCTGAAGGCTACGGTTTTCCTTATGCAGAGACGATGTCGCGGATTCTTTCATGTACCTGCTGCACCTCCAGGAAGGCTGCGGAATATTGCAGATCTGTTTTGCGGGCCGGCAGGAGCGGCGGGAGAAAAGGGATGGATACCACAGGCGTATCTGCGCTGCTAAAATAGATTCTGAGTGTCAGCTCGCGGATCTCTTCGGCAGGACTGCCTTCCGGCACAGCGTCTGTAAATTCATAACTAGCGGCAGCGCCTGCCCGTACTCTTGGTGCACTGGTGGTAATCCGGCTGGTCTTGCTGACTTTACTGAGCGTCAAGGAATTCTCGACAATCTCTGCTCCAAGGATGGCATCGAACGTATACATGGTGGCTGTCGCCGGCTCCGGCTTACCCGGATGCAGCAGCCCGATGGCCAGTGCCTGGCCTTCTTCGTCCAGGGCAATCAGATGGGATTCGTCCGGGGTAATGAACCGCTGGGGGAATTTCAGGCTGAAGGATGACAGGGCATAGGTAGCCCCGCTATGGCCCGCTGCCCTGGGACGGGAGAGTCTGTACTGAAGAACCGCAGCCAAGAGCAGGAGAGACACGCCAAGCACAGCAAACAGATACACCAGGATCATGAGCACTGAACCGCCTCCTCACAAGGTTGTGCGGGCCGCCCTTTCTGCAATTACTTTGGGGACAACCCGCTTCGTAAGCTTTGGCAAGTGAACTATTAATAGATATGCGGGAAGAGATCAGGTATGTATGACTTCAAGCGGGGTATTGCTGGAATTCACATGTGTGCCTGAGACTGCACTGATCCAGGCCGCGTACAAACGTCCAAGACCCACAAGCAGCAGCGGTAGAATCAGCAGCAGCACAAATCCGGTTCCGCATAGAATCCACGAGCGTTCGTCCGAGGTTGTGCCGGATAGGAAGAAGAAGAACTCCGGGTCCAGCATATTCAAATCATAGGAGAATATCGATGCACTGATTCGCTGGGCCAAAGGCGACAGAAGAGCGCTGAAGGCAACCGTAGGCAGGACCAGCGCAAGTGTGAAGCCGAGAATGCCTGCGGGCAGCTGGAGGAGGCTGTACAGGATTCCCCGGTACGACTCCCTTTCGCGGAGCTGGTGTCCTAATGTCCGCAGCCCCTCCCAGTGGAAGGCGGGGGCATGATCTGCGGCAGCAGGCTGCCCGGCTCCCCGGCGGCTGTTACCGCTGGACCAGGCTTCAATCACCTTGTGTTCACCGGACATCATCCTGCGGCACCAGGCCAAGGTCAGGGCCAGCAGAGGCAACCCCACCCATACAATAATCAGAGGCAGGCTTGCACTCAGACCCGTAACAGCAATGACGAAGGCAATGATTCCTTTGGGCAGGGAGAGCATCAATATTTTCCACGCGTATATACTTTGTCTTATCATTCAGACCGCTCCATTCCGAATTTCCAAATTTCAACTTCTTCAGTATAGAGGCTTCATCCAGAGAACACACTCTCCAAAAGGCGGGAAAAATCCTGGTCTCTGGTCTAGTGCAGTTTCTGATTATTGCTGTTTGTAATAGATTACCGTGGCATCCATGCCTCCGCTGGAAGAAATGACATAGTCAGGAATTTGCCCGGCCTCTATATATCCCCGTGACTGATAGAGCAGATTGGACGGATCGAAGGGTAAGGCAGTTTACAAGGATTACAACCAAGAAGGGGAGTGGAGCAATTTATGCTGTTAGAGGTTATAGCTACTACGGTAAGTGATGCGGTTATAGCGGAGCATTATGGTGCTGACCGGATTGAACTGGTCACAGGCATCAGGGAGGGCGGATTAACGCCCAGTCTGGGCCTGATTGAAGCGGTCCGGGAGCAGGTCAGTATTCCGGTGAGAGTAATGGTGAGGCCGCATGCACGTTCCTTCGTGTATAATGCATCCGATGTGGAGACCATGCTGCGCGATATCCGCCATATAGCCGGGGTAGGCGGGCTGTCTGTGGTGATGGGAATGCTCCGGGAGGACCGGACGATAGACGAAGAGCTGCTGAGCCGGCTGCTGGATAGGGCAGCGGGGATGGAGGTTACCTTCCACCGTGCTTTCGACGAGGTGCAGGACCAGCTTGAAGCTCTAGAGGTTCTGAAGCGCTATCCGCAGATTACGGATATCCTGACGTCCGGCGGGACTGCTGCTGCCAATACGCCTGGCGGTATGGTGAGACTTGCTGTACTGGAACGGCTGTCTGCCGGTTCTTCCCTCTCCATCCTGGCAGGCAGCGGGTTGAATGCCGCTGACCTGAAGGATTTCGTTACACGGACCGGCGTCCGCCGGGTACACTTTGGTTCGGCAGTCCGGGAGGACGGCGACCCGCTGAAGCCGATAGACCCGGAGCGGCTCGCAGCCATACGTGCTCTTCTCAAGCCCTAGAAGGGTGCTCAGGCTACTCCCCTTTCTGAGCGCCCAGCAGTCTGGGCAGCAGTGTGAGCAGCCGCTCCCGGGTCAGCGCATCGCCGGAATTCCATTTGGCTCCATCCAGCATGTAGGCATGGCCCTGCTCCACGGCAGGCAGACTACTCCAGAGCTCTGTCTGGAGCAGCTCCTGCATGGCTTCCCGCGAGTCCTCCCGCTCTGGAATCAGCATGAAGACACGGTCCCCGGCGTAGCTGTGCAGCATCGCAGGGTCCACTTCGCGGAACCCCAGGTCCTTGTCCAGAATGTCCTTGATCGCCGCTGTCGGCTGCAGGCCGCCAGGGGCATACAGGGCCGTGGACAAGCCGGTCATTCCCATGGCGTATAGATGGTTGCCATGGTCATAGAACAGTGCCGAAGCTGTTTCACCAGCCCGCAGCCCTCCGGCGTACAGACGCTGCCACATGGCGGCGTTCTTCGCATGGTAGGCTTGCAGCCAGACCTCAGCTTCGCGCTGCTTCCCGAGCCACTCCCCCAGCGTCCGCAGCCGCTGCTCCAGCGGTGCGAAGGAGTCGAAGGTGAGGGACGGCGCAATGCCGGATACCCCGCGGTAGACCTGTTCATCCGGGCTTGCGAGGATGATCAGGTCAGGGCGGACGGAACGGGTCAACTGCGGGTCCAGCGGAAACCCCACATTGGCTAAGCGCTTGACCCGGTGGCTATAGACGCTGCCCCGGGCGAACGCCTCGCCGCCGCCGACAGGCTTCACCCCCAGTGCCAGCACATCGCCCAGGGTCTCCCCGTGGTAGACAACGCGCTTCGGACGCTCCGGGATGTCCACCGAATGTCCGGTCCAGTCCGTGACGGTAATCCGGCGCTGCTGCGAACGGGCATATTGCCCGGGAGTCACTCCCGTCTTCTGCCGGAAGCGGCGGCTGAAGTAGTATTCGTCGGAGAAGCCGACCCGCCGGGCAATCTCGCGAAGCGGCTCAGAGGATTCAAGCAGATAAGTCTTCGAGTGCCCAATGCGCACATCTGTCAGATAATCGAGCGGGCGCTGTCCGGTCAGTTTCTGGAAGATCGGAGTGTATTGCCAGGGGGAGACACCTGCCAGCTCCGCGAGCTGCTTCACCGTGATGCTCTCCCTATAATGCTGCTGCATGAAGTGTACAGTGCTCTCCACCGATTGCGCCGGACTAGGCAGTTGGCGGGTGGAGTAGTTCTGTTCAAGCAGCAGGAGCAGCAGCTCCTGGAAGCGGAGCTGTTGTCTGACATACTGGAGGTCATCCCCGCCGTTAGGGTGTGCAAGCAGCTCTTCGGCCAGCCGGATCACTCTGGTGAAGGGGTGGACAATCAGCTCCTTTTGCCCCGGGAGCAGTTCATCCAGGCAGAATGCAGGGGAATCCCCTGTAGTAAAAGCGGCAAAAGTCAGCACATAATAATAAAGCGTCAGCTCCCGGTTATCCAGACTGTACGAGGTTCCGGGAGGCAGCAGACAACACTTGTCCGTATGTACAGAGAGTGTGACCTGATCTGTGATGCGGAGTTCACCGCGTCCGCCTGTAAACAGCAGAAGTGTATGCTGCTCCGCAGTCCGCACGGCCGAAACGGTGTCAGCGCTCTGCATCACCAGCTCAATGCCCTTCATTTGAAACAGCAGAGAACGGAGAGGGGCAGGCGGGGGCGGCGACAGAGGTTGAGCGGGATGGGCAGGCTGGCGCAAGGCTTGGTTCTCCTTTCAGGGCAGATCAGAATTGAAATATATTGAGAATGATTATCAATAAACAATATTGTATATAAAATAAAGCAGCTTATCAACAGGCGTTGATAAGCTGCTTTTCAGTCTGTCTGCCACCGCGACTATTGCTTGCCCAGCATGGCAGGAATCTCACCGAGCAGCCATTCTCTTGTAGTAGCATCACTGGAGGTCTTCATGATGTCCTGTGTGTAGACGAAGCCGTTTTTGACGGCGGGCAGGCTTGTCCACACCGCGCTTTCCAGCAGCTTATCAGTGGATTGCTTAGCCTCTTCCGCTACCGGAGTCAGGAGGAAGATCCGGTCCCCGGCATATTCCTGCAGCACCTCCAGCGAGATTTCCTGAAAGCCCATATCGTCGTCCAGTACCTGTTGAATGGCTGGGGAAGGCTTGAAGCCTTGCTCTCCGTACAACACCTGCGAGAGGCCGGTCGTTGCCATTACAAACAGCCGGTCTCCCGGATAATAAGTGAAGACGGAAGCCGTCTCGCCGTCCTTCATGCCCGAAGCCTTAAGCTGCGCCCACATCGCCTCTTCCTTCGCCGCATACTGTGCCAGCCAAGCCTCCGCTTCAGGCTTCTTGCCCAGGATATCTCCAATTTCCAGCATCCGTTCCTTCAGCGGGGCGAAGGTGTTGAAGATAATTGTTGGAGCAATTTTGGACAGAGCCTCGTAATCTGCTTCCTCAATGCCGGCATAGATGATCAGGTCGGGCTGAAGCTCAATCGTCTTCTCCAGGTTAATCGGGAATCCTACATCTTCCACGCCAGTGAGCTTGTCCTCGAATACCTGGCCTTCAGCCATGGAGAGCGGATAGCCGATGGCCTGTACACCGATTGCGGTCAGATCGCCGTACGTTTCTCCAGAGTAGATAATCCGCTGCGGATGCACAGGAATCTCCGCCGTATGGCCTTTGTAATCCGTGTATGATCGGGTTGCAGCTACAGCCGCAGCCGTGGCCGAAGCTTCAGCAGTAGCTTCCGCAGCAGGAGCGGCGGTAGGTGCCGATGCCTGGCTGTTCTGCTCCTTATTGCTGCTGCAGCCGAGCAGTAAGGTGCTCATCAGGAAGATGATGCACAGGATGGCTAAGGTGGATCTTGCCTTGTTCATGATATGTATGCCTCCCAAAGGTAGTGTAATTACTAATAATGATAATCATTCTCGTTGAAGTCATCATAAATTATAGTCAGGAGTTACTCAATAGACAAAACGCAATGCAGGAATTGATTTTGTACAAAAAAAATTGCTTGTTTTGTTAATGACATATTGATAATATCAACATAGTCTGCTATGATGTTGTTAATAATAAATTAATAATAACAACTAATTAATAACTGGGTTCCCCTCTGCTTAGCAGATGACTCAGAATACAACCCATAGGAGGTAATGACCATGTTCGGATTCCGGTTCGTGAAATTTCAGCCCAGTGATTATGTGCTTAAGGTGAAGAATGGCAAGGTAGTACGTGAAGGGGTCGGGCTTTCTTTTCATTATTATGCGCCGACGACTTCGGTGGTTGTGGTGCCTGTCTCTTCGATAGATGTTCCCTTCATGTTCGAGGAAATTACGGCGGATTATCAGACGGTAACCGTCCAGGGACAGCTGACCTACCGGATTGCCGATTACCGCAAGACCACCCAGATCCTTAACTACACCTATAATCTCAAAAAGAACACCTATCTCTCCGACGATCCGCACAAGCTGGCCCAGCGGGTGATTAATATCGCCAAGGTCCTGACCAAGAAGCAGCTCGGGCAGCTCCCGCTGAAGGAGGCTATCCAGTCGAGTGAACGTCTTGCCAAGATGATTACTCATGAAATCGGCCAGAGTGCGGAGATTGAGAAGCTGGGCATTGAGCTGATGGGCTTGTCCATTCTGGCAATTGTACCGAATAAGGAGACGCTGCGGGCCTTGGAGGCGCAGGCCAGGGAGGAGATGCTCCGCAGCGCGGATAATGCGCTATATGAGCGGCGCAATGCTTCGATCGAGCAGGAGCGGCGGGTGAAGGAGAATGAGCTGAATACGGAGATCGCCGTTCAGACGAAGAAGAGACAGATGCGTGAGGCGCTGCTTGACTCTGACCGTTCAGCGAAGCAGAAGCAGAATGAGATGAAGGAAGAGCAGCTGATTTTTGATACGGAGCTGGAGGAGAAGAAGCAGGCGCTGATTGAGCTGGCCATAGCGAATAAGAGAGCCGAAGCAGATGCCAAGGCTTACGAGCTGACGGCGGTAATGAATTCGCTGCAAAATGTATCGCCTAACGTCCTGCAGGCGCTGACGAATGTAGGCATGAACCCGGATAAGCTAATCGCCATCGCCTTCCAGGAGCTGGCGGAGAACGCCGGGAAGATCGGCCAGCTTAACATTACGCCGGATCTGCTGCAAGGAATCATGGCCGGTTCCGCAGGAGGCGGAGCCGGAGCAGACAGAGGAGGTAACGGACGATGAGCAGCCGGGGATCGGAGAACAAAATCATACTGATCAAACGCAAGACTCGCCTGGAGGAGCTTGTGGTCCGCTACAATACGATCCAGCAGGCCCAGTTCTATATTGAACGGCTGGGAGCCGATTTCAGCGACTACTTAAGCGAGGATTTCCAATACCGCAAAGCCGTGGAGACCGCAGTGACCGAGCTCAGCGCCATCGGCCGGCTCCAGGTGCTGGAGCGGCAGCATGTGCCGAATTTCATCTTTGGGGCCGAGGATACCGTAGTGGTCCTGGGCCAGGACGGTCTGGTTGCCAACACGCTGAAATACCTTCACGAGCAGCCGCTGATCGGGGTGAATCCTGATCCGCTGCGCTGGGATGGCGTGCTGTTGCCCTTCAGGGTCAAGGAGGTGCGGCAAGTGGTGAGTGAGGTGCTGCGCGCCCAGCGCCAGGTCCGTGAGGTTACCCTTGCCAAGGTGGAGCTGAATGACGGCCAGAGCCTATACGGGGTGAACGATCTGTTCATCGGCCGCCGGACCCATGTCTCAGCCCGGTATCAGCTGGAGCTGAACGGGCAGCTGGAGCAGCAATCCTCCAGCGGCATCATTGTCTCGACTGGCCTGGGCTCCACGGGTTGGCTCAAGAGTGTGCTCGCCGGAGCCGCAGGAATCGTCAGCCGTGCCGCACAAATGAAGGATGCAGAGGTTGAACGGACAGCCCGGGTGTCTGCGGAGATTGCCGCAGTTAGCGCGGGCAGCGGGCTGGCCTGGAATCATCCCGAGCTGTATTTCACCGTGCGGGAGCCTTTTCCAAGCCGGACGACTTCAGCAGAGCTGGTATTCGGGAGAATCAGCAGCAGTCTGCCGCTGCGCATCACTTCGCAGATGCCGGAGGACGGCGTGATCTTCAGCGATGGAGTGGAGAGCGATTATCTGGAGTTCAACTCCGGGGTGGAAGCGACGGTTGGGCTGGCGGAGAAGACGGGCAGGCTGGTAGTCTAGACGAAGAGCAGACCGTTCATGGCGGGGCGCGTACGCCAAAAGGGTTCTCTCAGCTTCCGCTGCTGCGGTCTGAGAGAACCCTTTTTCGAAATATAATCGTATATGCTCCCCGCGCTTCCTACTGGAAGCTTCGTCCCTGATTCATTGGAGTGTTATAGGAGGAGCCTGCGGACATTGGTGTCTGCATTGGCGTATGCATCGGCTGGTGGTTGATCCCCGCATTAATCGGGCTATGCAGTGAGTTCACCGGCTGGCTGTTTGAAGTGAAGGACGGGCTGAAGGAAGAGTTATACCCTCCCATTCCTGTATTGTGGCTTTGCCCCATTGGTTGGCTCTGTCCCATAGAATGCATTAGTCCCATCTGGTTCCCGGAATTGAAGCTTGGAATGCTTGTATGGGTATTGAAGCCGGAAGTCTGCGGGAACTGCTCCATCGATCTGACCGACTGCGAGATCTGCTCTAGCTGCTGCATCGCGGTCTGATGGCCCTGCAGCGCCTGCTGGATCATCTGAATGGCCTTGCTGTTATGCTGGCTAAGCTCCTGGAGCTTGGCGGCATCCTGCTGCTCCTGCTGAAGAAGCTGCTGGTAATTCTGCGTTCCCTGCTGGGTCTGTGCCATCAGCTGCTGAACGATTTGCTCGCATTCCCGGATCTGTGCAGATGAGTTGGTATTCACTATTTTTGGCCTCCTTGAGATGGGTGTTATGGTCATGCGGGCTTATTATCTCTGATGGGACTGGCGAATATTCATGCCTCGGGTGCAATTGAGGCGCTTCCGCCAAGAACGGTTACAATATTGCAAACGTTGCGTCACTCCGGGCGGGACGAGTTGATAAGAATAGGTACAGGCTGCTGTGCAACTATTGCGGCAAATGAACGTCTATGTAGAAAAGACAATCCAGAATCATCCATAACCTGGAGGTGGGGGCAACTATGAGTCAGCGTGAACAGGCAAGCCGGATTCAAATGTATTTTCCCAAAAGCATCGCATTTACACTGGTATTTGTAATGCTTTTGACCGCATGCTTCACAGGATCGGCCGCGGCGGCATCGTCTTCCTCAGATCTGATCATTGTGAACAAAAAAACGAACAAACTGGCGTATTACAGCGATGGCAAGCTGGTGAAGGTTTTTCCGGTCGCTACTGGCAAAACGAAAAGCCTGACGCCTGAAGGCAGCTTCAAGATGGTGGTCAAAATCAAGAACAGACCCTACTACAAGGATAAGATTCCCGGAGGAGATCCGGCCAATCCGCTGGGGGACCGCTGGCTGGGGCTGGAGGTCAATGACACTTACGGCACCACCTATGCCATTCACGGCAACAACAATGAATCCTCTATCGGTAAATATGTCAGCGCCGGATGCATCCGCATGCACAATGATGATATTCACTGGCTGTATCCGAAGATTGCGAAGAACACCCGGGTCATCATTACAACCTCCGGGCTTGAGATGGCGGCCATTGCCGAGAAGAACGGCTACCGTATGGGATCTACAATGATTGCGGGAGCTTTTGTCAAGGGCGGGGAGAAGCTGCAAGTGAAGAATTCCTTCCTGCTGGAGGATTCGCGGGTGTATATTCCACTGAGTGAATCCGTGAAGCTGCTGGGCGGAAGCCTGATGCAGGAGGCGGGAACCGGAGCGCTTATCATCACAATAGGCAAGAATACAGCAGTTCACAAGCCGCTTAGCACGAAAGCCAAAGTGAACGGCAAAACAGTGGAGATGCTAGCCTCCAAAAGTGTAGACGGCCGCCTGTACATTCCGCTGGGCAGCTTAACGCCGCTGTTCGGCCTGCCGTTCACCTGGAACGCTAAAGAGGGAGCAGTGAAGCTGTAAAGCAGCAGGATACTGCTGCACCAGCCAGGGATTATCCAACCAAGATGCCGCCATACACTGCGGCTCCAGAAGCCAGCCTATCAAACATTGATCGGCTGGCTTCAAATGTTTAACCGGGTGGAGTAGAGTGACAGGATACATAGAGAATAGTAATATGAGAGAGATTTGTTATATTCTTGATCTTCCAGGGGAGGGACTGAAGATTAGAGTACGGATTATAGGCGGCTGCGGGAGCGGGAAGACATATATCGCCCGGAAATTAGCTCAAAGTTACGGAATTCCTTGCTATGAGACGGATAATTTTGTCTGGGATCGCAGGGACAATACCAAGAACTCCCCGGAGGTGCGGGATGCCAAGCTCGCGGAAGCTATGGATGCGGAGTCGTGGATTATAGAGGGCGTACATTACAAATGGGGAACAGAAAGCTTCCGGCAAGCGGATCTGATTTTTCTGATTCAGCCTAAGGCTTATGTACAGGATGCCCGGGTCATCCGCAGGTTCATGAAGACCAGACTGGGGCTGGAGCAGGGGAATTATAAGCAGTCGTTCAAGTATCTCCGGATCATGCTGCTGGAATGGAACCGCAGCTTCAGGAGGGAGGGTATTCCTGCAATCATGGCATTAACCGAGGAGTATCAGGCTAAGCGGATCATCGTGCAGCAGAATCGTGAGATTTTGCAGCATGTGGGCAGGTATGTGCAGGTATGTGCAGGGGAAGAGTGTGCTGGGAACGAGTGATTAATTCGATTATACGGGAGGACATCATGGGCAAATTGGCAACTTTTATTGTAGAGATGGTGCGTCTGGTGATTCTGCTCATTCTTACGCTGCTTGTGCTAGGAGGCGTGGAGCAGTGGATATTCAAAATGGCATATGGAAGGGAAGGCTTCCTGTACACTGCCGTACCTGGTAATCTGCTGGTGTTCTTTGTGATGTACCGCAACTATTGGCAGTTCAAAGGCTGGTACCAATCAGAGAAGAACCGCAAGCTTAACCCGGGTTTGACCCGGAGTCTCATTGCCGTTGCGCTGCTGCTGATTGTGCTGCCAGGGTTATGGATATGGGCATGAATGATGGACTACTTTTGCGTAAGGGGTGAAAGTATGGAGCCGTGGATCGAGGAGCAGCTTAATGTATATGAATTTGTAGGCTTTTGGAAAAGAGTGCTGATTAATATCATTGACTCACTTATTCTTATTCTTCCTACCTATTTACTGACCAGGATTTCAGTGCCGGCGGCAGAGTCGGCAGGGTCAGCATTCCCGCTTTTTATACAGTTTGCACTGCTTATGGTGTTCAATATATTTATGGTTGTCCGATACGGCGGGACGCCGGGCAGGCTGCTTCTGGGGGCAAGAATCGTTGATGAGAATGGAAGATATCCGGTGCTCCGGCAGGCTTTGATCAGGGATAGTTTTTTTATTGTTAACAGCTTCCTGGCAGTGGTTGTGAGTCTGAATACCGAGGCGTTATCTGCCATACCAAGCAGTCTCGTGAACTGGAGTCCGCTTGCGGCCGATATAAATGTGTTTTTTGGCTGGGTAGTGATTGTGGATTGCCTGTTCGTCGCATTCACCCAGCGCAAGCGGGCGCTGCATGATCTGATGGCCCGAACTTATGTGGTGAACAAAACGGCGCTGGACCGTGATCAGACAGGGAAATTCATAGCATAAGGCAATGCGTATAATACCTGGATCAGGAGGTCTGCGCCTGCAACCTTTGTTACAGGCACTTCGTCATAGGGTACAGTTTAGACAAAAGAGGATGTTTCCCATAACGAAGGAGATGGCGGCATGACTACAGCAATTAGAACAATCACAGGTATTCTTATCGTTGGGGCGATGCTCAGCCTTACAGCCTGTAATTCCGGCAAAACGGAACCATCGTATAACAATACGGCTACGGCTACAGCAACTGTGCAGCCAGGGGATAGCGCTTCATCGGCAGCAAAAGGTGCGCAGGTAAGCGAATCCGGTACAGATGAAGGTGCTGCTGCGGGCGCAGAGCCTGTAACTGCTGACTCTGAAGCCGCAGCCGGAGCCTCATCAGAGTCTACGGTTACTGAGGTTGCAGGGGCTGAAGCAGATACCGTAGCTCCCGCCACCCCGCAGGAACGGAGCAAGCAGCTGAAGGAACTGCTGGAGCTTGCCAAGCAGGGCAAGGTGCCCGGTGTCGAATATGCTGCACACACCGGACTTATTGATGAGGTGGAAGCCGCGTGGGGAGAGCCGGACCTCAAGGAATCGGCAGGCAAAGGGATCTATTCCACATATTCGGGCAAGCAGGTGGTAATCGGCTTCAATAAGGGCAGCAAGATTTTCGATGTGCGCTCCAGCGCCCCGGACCTGCGTAACCTCACACTGGAGCAGATTGAAGAAGTCCTCGGCAAGCCGGATGATACTACTGTGAATGGCGAGCATAACATCTATATTTATCAGGCCAACAAGCAGTATCAGCTCAAATTCATCATCCCGGAATCCACAGGGACGGTAGATCATATCTCGGTGTTCTCGGAGCAGGACTCCATTAATAATATGGCAGGCTAGTCAGCTGAGAGCATCTTAGAGCAACTATGAATCCCCTTGCAGCAGCAACTGCAGGGGGATTTTTCGGTCTACAGGCATGTAATCGGAAAACTGATCACAACGGGACCGAAGGCGGCGCGAAGGCCAAATGTAATCGGAAAACCGATCACAACGGGACCGAAGGCGGCGCGTAGGCGAAATGTAATCGAAAAACCGATCACAATGGGACCGAGGGCGGCGCGTAGGCGAAATGTAATCGAAAAACCGATCACAATGGGACCGAGGGACGGCGCGTAGGCGAAATGTAATCAAAAAAGCGCTGGTGCGTGAGCCAGGCCGCCTTAACCAGTTGCGAGTACTTAAATAAAGTCAACGCATGATGTATACTTTCTCTTATGAAAGAAATCAGAAGAAATGAGGCACGGCCATGCATCTGGAGTTGAACGGAAGTGAATTTAAGGTATCCGCCGGAGGATTAACGGTAGAGCTGCTGCCCAAGGAGTTCGCACTGCTGCAGTTTCTGTACCGTAACCGGGGGCGGACCTTCAGCCGGGAGCAGCTGCTGGATAAAGTGTGGCCGATGGAATATCCGGTGGAACGGACCGTTGACGATCATATCTACCGGCTGCGCAAGAAGCTGCGTCTACTGGGTGGGATTGACATTAAGACGATTCGCGGATTCGGGTACAGTCTGGCAATCCCGGGCAGCCTTGCGGGCGTGGCTGTGAATCCGGCAACGAATGACCCGGAGCTGCGTGACACGATGCGAGAGGTGTTCATGAAGTTCCATGTCTACGGCCAGGGGAACTCCATGCTCACCCTTGCCCGCCAGCAGGACATCCTCGGCTACGAGCTGGACGCGCATTATTCTATGGTTATTCATTTTGTCCAGGGCGATTTGGAGTGGCTGATTCATACGGACGAGATTCCGTTAAAGGACCGGCTCTTTTACCTCAATCTGTTCTACTTCTTCATTGGTGATCCCAGGGAGAAGGTGGCGTACGCCGAGCGCCTGATTGCGCGGAGTCTGCTGAACCCGCCGGAGCAGCTGGAGCTGGAGATTCTCACGATGCTGGACATGTACACCCTTGCAGGCCAGCCGGAAAAAGCGCTGGAACGTCTGACGCGTTCCTACCAGGTCATTTCCGAACCCGGCTTCGAGAATTTCATCCCGGTCACGGTAATCACGGAGCTGTTCATCCATCTCTCAGCGGGAGCTTGCGATGAAGAGCTCGAACGGATGGATGAAGCTGTCAGCCGGATTTTGCAGGACAAGCCTTTTTTGCGGGAGATTGGCAATTACAAGGTCGTGAAGGGACTCTGGAAGCTGCAGCGTGAACAGTGGATAGAGGGGGAGCGGCTTATCCATGAGGGATTGCAGGTGCTGGATATGTCGGGATTCGTGCCATTGCGCTTCTATGCGCTGTACAAGATTCATCATTTTTGCCGGATGTTCGTGAGCGGAAGTGCCTCGGACCGAAAGTATAACAGCCTGTTTGTAGCCGAGCTTGAAGCTTGTGGCCTGGCCAGACTGGAACACACCCTGGAACACATCCTGCTGCCGCTGCTGGAGACCCCATGATAATTCTCTGACAATTCTCCGTTACTTTAGAATCATAGATGGAGCTTCATCTACGATCTTATGTAACCTGGAGGAATGTCAGATGGAACAATCAACCAAGCAGGGGAACAGCCTGCTTCATAACAAAACGTATATGCGGGTGTACAGCGCTTTTGCCACGGCGAGCTTCGGCGACTGGTTCGACGCGATAGCCATTCAGGTGCTGGTTGGCTACCGCTGGCAGGCCAGCCCGCTGATGCTGGCGCTCATACCGGTAGCGCTGGCGCTGCCGAGCATTCTGCTCGGCTCGGTTGCCGGCGCGGCCGCCGACCGGATGAACAAGCTGAAGCTGATGCGTACCTGCGACCTGCTGACCGCGCTCTTGACCCTACTGGTGCTGTTCGCGCCGAGTATGGTCTGGCTGCTGCCGCTGCTGGCCCTGCGCTCCGCGCTGTCCACACTGAATATGCCGGCCCAGCAGTCTCTGACTCGCAGTCTCGTGAGAGAAGACCAGTTGCTGCAAGCCTCATCACTCAACGGACTGGTCAACCAGGGCTCCAAAATCGCAGGTCCCTTGCTCGGAGGTCTGGCCCTCGCCTTCCTTACGCCGCAGTGGTGTATCCTGCTCAATGCCTTGCTGCGCGGCTGTTCTTACCTGCTGTTGCTGTCTGTCAAGAATATCCGCACGGATGAAGCAGACAGAAAGCTGTCTGAAGCGCAGCAAGGTAAGATTCCGCTTCTCACCATGTGGCGGGAAGGCTGGGGCTTTCTGTTGCGCAGCCGGCTGCTGTTGACTGCGATGTTGTTCGGAATTGCCGGAGCAATGGTCATTCAGGTGGTTGATTTTCAGTTCACCAGTCTGTTCAGGATATTCGCCCCGGAGCGGGAAGCGCTGCTGGGCTGGATGGTTGCCGCAACGGGAGCTGGAGCCGTGCTGATTATTCTGATTCTGAACAAGCTGAAATCCGAAGGCCGGTATGGCTGGAAGCTGGGCCTCGGGTACGTGCTGATTGGCGGGTCGATTGCCGCGCTGGGTCTGCTTAGGCCGGGGGCATCGATGCTGTGGGTGCTGCTCATCGGATTTGTGCTGGGGATCGGCAACGGCATGTTTATGGTTACGTTCAATTATTGTCTGCAAAAAGAAACCCCGCCGCACATGACCGGCCGTATCTTCGGCATCCAGAATACCGTACTCAGCGCGGTAATGATTGTAGCGCCTCTGCTGGGCGGCGTGCTGGTGCAATATGCAGGTCCGGCCCGTATTTTTGTCAACATTGGCTTGTTGCAGGTGCTTCTGGGTCTGACAGGTGTGGTGTTTGGCCGGCAGCTCTGGCCGATGGCGAGGTCTAAAGCGGAAGCCGCCCATCCGGCAGTAGAGAGTAGCTGAGAAGGTTGATAGATCACTAATTTCTGTATGGACGAACAGGAGGAGCTTATGACAACTTATATCTATATGGTAAGGCACGGGGATTCGCTGCGTACCGGGGTGGATGAATGGACGCGCGGCCTGTCGCCCAAGGGGGAGGAGGATGCCCTGCGGGTCACAGAATGCCTGAAGGATGAAGGGATAGATGTGCTGTACAGCAGCCCGTATATCCGGGCGGTTAATACAATTGCGGATTTGGCGGATCAACTGGAGCAGGAAATCATTCTGATCGATGATCTGAGAGAAAAGGTCTGGATGGAGGGTAACGAGCAGCTATCTGACGAAGATTTACACCAAGTACTCCAGAAGATGTACACCGATCCGGATTACGCCCTGCCGGGCGGGGAATCCAACCGGGAGTGCCAGGCACGTGCAGTGAAGGCGCTGCAGGACGTTCTGCGGACCCATGCTGGGAAAAAAGTGGCCATCGGCACCCATGGCATGGTGATGTCCTTGATGATGGGCCATTTCTCCCCGGAATATGGTCTGGACTTCTTACTGCAGACGACCAAGCCGGATATTTATGTCATGGAGTTCAAAGAAGATGAAGTATTGATCCGGCGGATGCCTGTGTAAGCTAAATTCAAGAAGGCAGCCGACCAATGTGGTGGCTGCCTATTTAGCTTTTCTTGATCAGCTGGCCGCAAACGGATAGTCCGGAATTTCCCTCTTAAAATCATGCGCGCGCCTACCAGCGTCTTCTTACTTTGCAATAGAAACATCTTCAAAGACCGGGTTCGAAGCGGACATATTGGACATTCGGGGATAGTTGTATTCTATACATTTAAAAACAGCCAAAAGGAAGGATTTCCTCTTCTAACTGTAGTTTGTACAACTAAATTTGCCCGAGTGGGCGAGATCCCGGATAATGAGGCATTATAGATATATGAAATACAACTAAACGGCTATTCGGCAGTAAGTCAAACGATTTAGTTGTACCGAATACACTTAAGCATTTCGCCTGCACATAATCCGGTCTGATGTCCTACATAATTAGTGCGGCCCTATACCTATAGCCCATAAAATCGCACCGTATTCGCCGTCAGCTTCGCTCTGGCTTCGGTAACAGAATATCCATGCAGCGCCCCCCAGGCGGCGGCAACGTCATGGACCATAGCCGGATGGGTGGTGCGTCCGGTGAATGGTCCTTCAAACGGCCATGGGCCGTCTGTCTCTGCCATGACCAGCTCCGGCGGGTAGCGGCGTGCCAGCTCCTGAATCTCCGGTTCATAGAGGATGTCGGGAGTGAAGGAAATGTAGTAACCGCGGCTAATCATCCGGTCAACGGTAGCAGCGGGCCCCTTGAACCAGTGGAAATGGGCCTGCGTAAGGCCATGCTGCTCCAGCAGATCGCATACGGTCCACGCATCCTCATAGACAGCATGCAGTACAACCGGCTTGGCTAAATGGGCAGCTAGCCTGAGAAGTCTGCCCAGCAGTCCGAGATAGGGTTCCATCTCCCAGCCCTCACCGCGTGCGATTGCTTCGGCCCGGGAGTAGTAGGGAAGGCCGATTTCACCAATAGCGGCCATATTGTCCGCATGGTCTGTAATCCATTTCAGCAGCGAATTCAGCTCTTCCTCCGTAGGCAGCGCCTGCTCTGGATGGAAGCCATACGCAGGCTTCACGAGGCCCGGATAGCTGGCTGCTAACTCCAGCGTTCGCTTGCTCGAAGCGAGATTCATCGAGACGGCGATCAGGGCCTCAATGCCCTGCTCCCGCAGTCCCTCCAGCATGGAGGACACTACTTGATCCTCGTATTGGTCTAGATGAATATGGGCATCAATCATTTGCAAGCCTCTCCTTCCAGCGGCGGATTTTTACTCCACAATGGCTTCACCGCGTTCATCCGGCTCAAAAGCAATAGACCCCAGCTCCATCCCCGTCTTGCCTGCCTTATACTCCAGCTTCAGGGTACCGACACTCTCGGTCGTCCCGACCATCAGGCTGGTATCTGCGAGCAGCTTGTTATTCTCTACTGAGTAGTAGGTCACTGCGCCAATGGCCGCTTTGCTGCCGAAATACTTCATGCCGTCCTCAGCACGGTCCGGGAGTCTGAGCGTCACCTTGGACGGCTTGGGTCCTGTAAGCTCAAGCTTCAGCAGGACATCGTCCTTATCCAGCGAAATACTGGAAGATACTACAGCAGAGGCTGCTTTGTCCGCAGCAGGCACCGATATTTCCTTCCACTGTTCCGGCTTAACCACATGAACCTCCTGTGCGACCAGCGAGGTCCCGGTTCCCAGGGTGAACACAACCGTGACCTCCGGTTTGCCGTCCGAATCTACATCGGCATAGAAGAGCTGAGGCGGGTGCGAGTAGTCTCTGGATACATTCCAGTTGAAGCGCTGTTTTTTCCCGTTCACTTCAAGGAGGAATCCTTTGTAGGTATTGCCGTCCTTGAGCGCGGCGTACAGCTTCACCTTGGGGTTATTCTCTGCAACGGCAAGGGGGGCAGCGGGTACTCTTACTGTTGTGCTAAGACTGCCCGGGGTAATGTTAACCCGGCTTCCTCCCGGATTCAGCTCTGTAACAGCTCCTGTAAGGGAGTCCAAGGTAGCTGCCGCGATATATACACGGCCTGCCTTCAGTAACACAGGAGAGTCCAGCTCCTCTTGATATCCTCCATCCGTTTGCGTATAAGTCACTTGTTTGGAGGCGCTACCGGGCGTAAGAATAGTCTTGTCCCAGCTCGTGAACAGAGTAAGTTGCTTGAGAGTGTTATTCCATTGCAGCTCTATCGGGTAGTATTCCAGCAGCGTGCGGGCTGGTACGTATAATGTGCCGCCTGAGTGGAAGGGGGGAGCCCCGGGGAGAACGGCTTGTCCGTCCACAACAAGGGATAGAGGGGCAGCAGCAGAATGGGCAATATCTATGGATGAACCCGCCGCATGGCCTGCGAGGAGCAGGGCAATAGCGGCAGCAGTAATTAATTTTTTCATAAGATAACCTCCGGTGTCTGGAAATTCCAATCTCTTGTATTATAAATGAAAAACTCCGCCCGCGGGTCACGTTCTGTTAACAAAGATAAGACAAGCCTGTTACAGCCCAAAAACAAAAATAAAACGAACGAAAACTCGGAATCCCTCCAATAAATAGTGTAAGCCTGAAGGGGGAATAACGGATGAAGACAACTGATCCATACTCGCAGCTCATCAAGCTCACGCTAGCCGGCAGCCGTGAAGCATACGGTGAGTTATATGAGGCAACCATTCATGATGTCTATAAGACCGTGCGTTTCCTCGTTACCGGGCTTTCAGATGCAGAGGATGTTGTACAGGAAATTTATATTGAGCTGCACCGCTCACTAAGGAGATTTGACAGGACACAAGCCTTTAGACCCTGGCTTATGGGGCTCACGATGCGGCAGGTCCATGCTTACAGGCGCAGAAACTGGAGACATCTGCGGATTATGAACAAAGCGGAGCAGACCAGTGAGACTATGGTACAGGATTTCTCCAGCGATGTCGTAGAGCGGATGACAAACCGGGTACTTACCGAAGGGGTTAGCCGTTTGCCGTATAAGCTGAAGCAAGTCATTATTCTACATTACCTGCATGAGTACTCACAGGAGGAGATATCGGTAATTCTTCAGATCCCGCTCGGGACGGTGAAATCACGGCTTCATGCCGCACTGCAGAAGCTAAGACGGAAGCATCAGGCGGATACAATCAAATTGGGGAAGGTGGAGGAGCTGTATGAGTCTAGGACATGATTTACGGTGCGCTCTTCAGGAAGAAGCCGGGAATGTACATGCTCCCCCCGAACTGAAAGAGAAGATTCTGGACAGAATTCCAACAGGACAAGGAGGTAGACGTATGAAAAAATGGCTGGTGGCAGCTATAATAGCAGCGACCTTAATTATTCCTACCGGAGCTTATGCCGGTTATAACTATCTGGCGGATACTCTATATGGCTCACAGGATAACTTGGCAAAGATTGAGGGTGCCCAGCAGCAATATGATCGGCTTGAGGCTAAGCTTCAGCAGTCAAAGTCCAGCTTGAGTGAGGAAGATTTCAAAGCCTTAACCTCTTTGCTGCATGAGTTAGCCGTCTATAATCTGCAGATTGCAGATGAGCAGGGCGTGCTGCAATTCGATAAGCTGAGTGATGCAGACTTGATACGCTATAAGGAGCTGGCTGCTGAAGTTAAGCCATTTAATACCAAGCTCGATCAGGCTGCAGCTCCACTCACAGCAACAACTATGACGGATTCTGATTTCGCCGCTTTCAGTGACCAGTTGCTGGATAAGGCAGAACAGACTTTTAGCGGGGAGGAACTGGCTAATGTCCAACTGTTGATAGAGGAATGGAAGGAGTACAATGCGTCACTCACCGGACCGGACGGCAGACAGTTGGATCGTATACCGGATGATAGGATTGCAGAACAGACTGCGCTACTTGACAAGCTGAACCCCTATTTGAAAAAGATGGGGTACATGTTTAAGCCTGCAACTCGCTAAAATTCAATCATAGCACCCTCTTTCTGAAATGGCGGGACCCTTTTAGAAAGGGGGTGCTCGTTATAAATGTTGTTGTTCAGCAGAGGTGAGGAACCTCAAGCCTCAAGCGCCTGAAGGGCAAGTGACACCAGGGCTCTGACGGAGTCTTCGCTCAGTTCTCCTCCGGTCAGCAGCAGACGGTAGAAGATGGGGCCATAGACGAGATCAATACAACTTCCGATATCGAGTCCCTGCTTCAGTTCCCCCTGGGCAATCCCCCGTTCGAACAGCTTCCAGGCCTCCTGGCGGCGCGGCCCGAAATATCTGCTCCGGTACGCCTCCGCCAGTCCGGCATCGGACTGCCCTTCACCGATCAGCTCCGTAATGACTTTACCTTCCCGGCTGGTGAGGAACTGTGCGAGCGTTCCTGCATGAATCAGAATGTCCTCTTTGGCGGAACCGGTATCGGGGATCGGAAGTCTGGCGTTAGCAGCGTACAGATATCCGTCCATCACTACCGCCGCTTTATTCGGCCACCATTTATAGATCGTTGCCTTACTGACCTGGGCCTGCTCTGCAATCTTCTCCACGGTAACTGCGCCGAAGCCGGTCTCCAGCAATAATTCATATGAAGCGTTCAGAATAGCATTCTTGGCCTCGGTGTTGCGCGGACGGCCTCTTTTTTTCTCCATGGTGATTCCTCCTGACAGTGCTGGTTCAACTCTAATTGGAGTATACCATAAAACCGCCTATTTACAATACTGAACGTTTAGTATATTATTTGTTCATAACTAATTAGTGAACTTATCGTTCAGTATTTAAAAAATGGAAGGTGGAGTTTCAAATGAAGGCTGGAGTTAGGGTGCAACAACAAGCAGGTTCCGCTGAAGCCGCCAAGGCTGTTCCCGGCTGGATCACATTTCTGCTAGCCGTATCCTGCGGACTGATCGTGGCGAATCTCTATTATACCCAGACGCTGGTTGGGCCCATCGGGCAGGCGATTCATCTGTCGGCCGGAGCGGCAGGGCTAATCGTTACCCTGACGCAGATCGGTTACGTAGCCGGACTGCTGTTCATTGTCCCCCTCAGCGATATTATTGAGAACCGCCGTCTGACGGTGATGTCGCTGATTCTGGTTGTGGCTGCCCTGGTGCTGTCCGTCCTGGCACCAAATGCACCGCTGTTCCTGGCCGCTTCCTTGCTGATCGGACTGGGCTCGGTAGCAGCGCAGGTCCTAGTGCCCTATGCCTCCTATCTGGCCACAGAGGAAGATCGCGGCCGCGTAGTAGGCAATGTAATGAGCGGACTGCTGCTGGGTATTATGTTCGCCCGCCCGGTCGCCAGCTTCATGGCCGGACTCTGGGGCTGGCAATCCATCTTCATGGTCTCGGCTGTCGTTACTGCGCTGCTGACGCTGCTCCTATCCCGTGTTCTGCCCGCCCGGAAGCCCGCTCCCGGCTTGAGATACGGACAATTACTCCGCTCTCTGGGCACATTGCTCACGCACACGCCGGTGCTGCGGCGCCGCGCTCTATACCAGGCCAGCCTGTTCGGCGCCTTCAGTCTGTTCTGGACGACCGTTCCCTTGCACCTGTCCAGCGAGTTTCATTTGTCCCAGCAAGGAATTGCCCTGTTTGCCCTGGCTGGTGTGGGCGGAGCTGCAGCCGCGCCGATTGCGGGCAGATTGGCTGACAAGGGCTGGACCCGGTTATTGACCGGTCTTGGCATTTCACTGGCCGTTCTCTCCTTTATCCTAGCCTATCTGCTGCGGGATTCCTCTAATCTTACACTAGGCCTGCTGGTGCTGACGGCGATTCTGCTCGATATGAGCGTGTCCGGTAACCTGGTGCTGGGGCAGCGGGCGATCTATTCACTGGGCAATGAGACCCGGGGGCGGCTGAACGGCTTGTTCATGGCGATCTTCTTCATTGGAGGCGCCGTGGGATCATCACTCGGGGGCTGGGCGTACGCTTATGGCGGCTGGAGTCTGACAACCCTAATCGGGCTGGCACTGCCAGTGCTGGCGCTGATCTACTTTGTGACCGGGAAGAAGGAGCACGCTTGAGAAAAGGAGCCTTGCCGCATTCAGCAATAATCCGCATAGCCAGTAATTCCTAAAAAAACTACAGTAGGCAGGGGAGCTTCGATCCTCTGTCTTTTTTTTGTTCAGAGATGTAATGGATCCGGTAGATAGAGCGTATTAGCTCATGTAAATTACTTGGCCAAGTAGAATCTTCCTGGAAAGGAGTGCGACAAGGATGCAAGAGCGCGCATTGCTGCCTTTGATACATGATAGAGTTCCTGCTCATATAGAGACAGAGCTTGAGTTTGTAGCGGTTTTTGAAGCCTATTATAAACGGATATTCAACTATATCGCCTACCGGGTGAGCTGCCGTTACACCGCCGAAGATCTGGCCAGCCAGGTGTTCGAGAAAACGTTATCCAAGCTGCCCGGTTACTCCCCGGAGAAAGCGCCGCTTGAGGTGTGGCTGTTCGCCATTGCCCGCAACGTTGTGAATGATTATTACCGGAGCCGCGCGCGGCAGCGCTTCTTCTCACTGGACAGTATCCGGGAGCTGGTGTCTGGCAAAAAAGAACCGGAGACGCTCATCCTCGGCAGAGAGCGCAACGATAGGCTACAGATGGCGCTGGACACGCTCAGCCCGAAGGAACGTAACCTCATCGCCCTGAAGTTCGGGGCGGATCTGAAGAATACGGAGATTGCCCGGATTACCGGAATCTCGGAGAGCAATGTCGGAGTCATTCTCTATCGCAGCATGCGAAAATTGAAATCCGAAATAGGGAGTGTGGAAGAGCTATGAATAACAAGAAGAGCGCCGAACATGCAGTTGAGCTGGAGCTTCAGGAGCTGGGAGACTATCTGGCCCGCCAGGACTTCTCCCGGGAGTCCGATCCGGCGGCGGTTCTCCGCCAGGTGAGAAGCCGCTCCATTCAGAAACAACAGGAGGATAATAGAATGAAAAACAAACAACGGATCAGACGTCCGGTGATGATTGCAGCTTCACTGCTGGTGGCTGCCGTGGTGAGCGTGTCCTTCGTGAGACCCTCGTTCGCACAGGAAATGCTGGAGCGTGTGCTGAATTCCGTCCATCTGGGACATATCGAGGTCGCTCAGATGGACGGAAGCCACCCTACGGAGTTTCCGGAAGCCTGGAAGGGCAAGATATTTGATAAGCAGGGGAATCCCGTCACCTCATTTAACCCCATGCCTGCAGCCATCTTCAATGCAGCCGGGGAGGCCATCGTACGCTTCGACGGGGATAAGCCCATTACGAAGAGTGAGCAGGAGCAGCTTGACAAGGAAGCGTCAGAGCAGAAGTTTACCGTCAAGGAGGCAGCGAAGCTGGATCAATACGCCCTCTTCAAGGTGAAGCTGCCGGAATACCTGCCTGAGGGCTTTGCCTTTGACCACGGAGAGTTCTATAAGGATGAGGAGGGCGTAAGCGGGCAGATTGTTGAATTGTTCTTCACCAGCAAGGATAAGAATAAGCGGATCTGGATGCAGCTGCGCCTGGCCAATGAGGAGAATGCCTTTTCAATGGCAACTGACGACAAGGTGGAGCAGGTGAAGCTTAAGGGGACGGATGCGGTTCTGGTCAGTGACAGAAGCCTGGACTGGGAAGCAAGCGGCGTGATGTACGGCCTCAGCACCCGTGGCTTTGACCGGGCTGAGGTTCTGAAGATCGCAGAGTCCATTAACTGGTAAGCCTGAGGAGCGGATAAAGGAACAGGTATGAGGCATAGGCAGGCATAGGATGAATCAGAGCACCAGACTGCAACCCCAGAGCGTGGCGGGGATTGCGGGCTGGTGCTTTTTTGTAATAGCGTCTCTACTATTCTTCAAGCTTGTCATGCCCGTCTGCATATTGAGGCCAAGTCCTTCATAGACATGTACTAATCAAGGCATTCAAAACAGGTTAAGGGGATGATGTCATGCGCCGGATAACATGGGTACTCGCGATCATTATGAGCGTGGCCTTAGTATTGGCGGGGTGCGGGAAGAAGGATGCCGCCTCTGTGGTCAAGGATCTGAATCAAGTGTCTGACAAGCTGGAGAGCAAGCAGGGAGCTTATCAGGGCTCAGGCACGATGACCTTGTACACCGGGGAGCAGCCGCAGGATTACAAGGTGGAGGTATGGTATAAGAATCCTTCGTATTACCGGATCAGCCTGTCTAACGTCCAGAAGGACGTGAAGCAGATTGTGCTGCGCAATGATGAGGGCGTATTCGTCCTGACCCCAAGCCTGGGTAAAAGCTTCCGCTTCCAGAGCGACTGGCCGGACAGCCAGGGTCAGGTGTATCTGTACCAGACGCTGCTGAAGGGAATTGTCAAAGACAACAACCGGCAGTTCGTGGAGGACGGGGATAATTATGTGTTCGAGGTCGCTGCCAACTATCAGAGCAGTGCGCTGGTCCGCCAGAAGATCTGGCTGAACAAAAAGACCTATGAGCCGAAGCAGGTGCAGGTATCGGATTCCGAAGCCAAGGTTGTGGTGAACGTGACCTTCGACAGCTTCAAGTTCGATCCGGAATTCACAGCAGATTCCTTCGATATGCAGAAGAATATGGCGGCCGGCAGCCCTTCCGAGAATACGATGGCGGAAGTGGATCAGGATGGCAATCCGGTGGTCTCGGAAGATGGTGAACAGACCGGTGAGCCGGTTACGGCCGAGCTGGGCGACTTCGGGATCATTGAGCCGGCTTACATTCCGGCCGGTGTGAAGCTGAAGGACACCAATAAGATTGAAGGCAGCAAGGACCATGCGGTGCTGATCCGCTATGACGGCGTCTACCAGTATACGATTATGGAAGCCCGTCCGCTGGACCGTGCAGTGTCACTGGCTCCCGGAACACTGGTCGATCTGGGCTTCACGGCAGGCCTGCTTAGCGGAGATGAGCAGCAGACGCTGACCTGGATGAGCGAGGGTGTAGAGTACCGGATTACAAGCGCAAATCTGCCAGTTACGGAAATGATGCAAATAGCCGCTTCTATGGAGGAACAATCGGGTAAATAAAAATCAGTGGGCGGATACTGCGCAAGGTGGGAATCATTCCACTACCCGCGGTATCCGTTTTTTCCCTACACATTGCTCACATTGACAGCGGCCTTCACGAGCATTACCATTGGCAGTAAGACTTCTGATCTGTGCGAACAAGGCAGAGATGTTTTACTACAATGTAAGAAGGTGACCTGAAGTGAAGGCAAGCTATCGGCCGACAGCAGCCGAGATTAACCTGGATGATTTGCGTGCCAACTACGAAGCTTTACGCGGCGTATTGCCGCAGGAGACCAAGTTCATGGGATGCGTCAAAGGAAATGCGTATGGACATGGAGCAGTGGAGGTGACGCGGGAGCTGGAGCGGCTTGGAGCAGATTACGTCAGTGTTGCTTTTCTGGATGAGGCATTGGAGCTGCGTCAGGCGGGAATACTACTTCCTATCCTGGTGCTGGGCTATACTTCACCGGAGGGCATTGCCGTAGCCTGGGAGAACAATATCACCGTTACACTGTTCACACCGGAGGTACTGGAAGCGGTTAGGGCTCTTCCTGTAGAGAAGGAGCACCGGCTGAAGGTACACATCAAGATTGACAGCGGAATGGGAAGACTGGGATTATTGCCGGAGGATGCGCCTGCATTCATCGCTGAGGTTCATGCGGTGGCACAGGCGGAGCTGGAGGGCATGTTCACCCATTTTGCCAGAGCAGACGAACACAATAAAAGCTATACACTAATGCAGCACCGACGTTTCATGAGCGTGGCGGAGGCGCTTCGGGACATGAACATTACCATCCCGATCATACATACGGGCAATAGCGCTACGGCCATTGATACACCTCTACTATCCATTAACATGGTGCGTGTAGGCATAAGCTTGTACGGATTCTACCCCTCGGCTGAGGTGAACCGCGAGCTGGTGGCCTTGCACCCGGTAATGACGCTGAAGACGCAGGCTGTATATGTCAAAACCCTGCCGCCTGACTCAGGCATCAGCTACGGCACCCGGTACTTCACGGCAGGCGATGAGATCATCGCTACGCTCCCCGTGGGGTACGCTGACGGATATTCCCGCATGCTAACAGGCAAAGCGGAGGTGCTAATACGCGGACGCCGCGTTCCTGTCGTCGGAACGATCTGCATGGACCAGTGTATGGTATCACTCAAATCTTTCGCTCTAGAAGCGGAACAAATCAAAGCAGGCGAAGAGGTTGTACTCATCGGCCGCCAGGGCACCGAGTCGATTACGGCAGATGAACTGGCGCTCCATTTAGGGACGATCCACTACGAAGTAATCTGTATGCTGGCTCACCGGGTACCGCGCGTGTATGTACGCCAAGGTATGCTACCCAACCTCGTTAATCCTTTGCTGCAAGCCTAATACCCTGACCAGATACCTAGTACAGGAACTGAATATAAGGAACGTACCGTGTAGAGCTTGTGACTTATAGTCTATACGAACCGCCATTTCTAGTTTATAATGGGATGCAGCATACTTGATATACTGGCGGCATATATTCCTTGTATAAAATTCCTTGTATATTGTAACACTGGAACACAAGGGCAGAAGGTTTGTGGGGGTGGAAGAGAAGGTGGCCAATTTGCAGAACACCAAAAGAATCATGATCAGCTTGCCCGATCATCTCTTGCAGGAAGTAGATGGGATCGTTCAACTGGAGAACTCTAACCGTAGTGAATTGATCAGGCAGGCCATGAAGCTGTACTTGAGCGATCGGAGGAAACGTACCATCCGCGAGTCCATGCAGCGGGGCTATATGGAAATGGCTAAGATTAATTTGACCATGGCATGCGAGGCTTTTCTCGCAGAGGAAGATGCAGACAGTACTCTTGGCCGCTTAGTAAGCGGGGTGTAACTATTGATTGTTAAACGCGGCGACGTTTTTTTTGCCGACCTTTCACCGGTTGTGGGTTCTGAGCAAGGTGGAGTAAGGCCGGTACTGATCATTCAGAACGATATTGGCAATCGTTTCAGCCCGACTGTGATTGTGGCAGCTATCACTGCCCAGATCCAGAAGGCCAAGCTGCCGACGCATGTCGAGATTGATGCAGCAGCTCATGGCTTTGACCGGGATTCCGTGATTCTGCTGGAGCAGGTTCGTACCATTGACAAGCAACGCTTAACGGATAAAATCACCCATCTGGACGATGAAACCATGAAGCTGGTGGATGATTCGCTGCAAATCAGCCTGGGGCTGATTGATTTCTGAACCCTACGGGGGATATAACATCAACCATTGTAATAAAAGGCAGGCTGGATATATTCCGGTGCTGCCTTTTTTGGCGTTTTGGGGTCCCCGCAAAGTACCTGAGTCATCATCGAAGCTAAAGCCCCACTTTGTGGGGTTATTTGGCGTTAGTCCCATGTATACTTATTGATATACCGAGGGGATAGATGAGTATGGATGATGGGGGTTGTGTATGGACATAACTGCGTGCTATAATTAGACCGATCGGTCGGTCTAGGGGAGGGTTAACAATGAAGGGACGCTCAGATGGAGAAGAAACGAAGAGCCGGATTCTGGAGCATGCCACCAGTTTATTTGCGCAAAAGGGCTATGGCGCTGTAAGCATGAACGAGGTCTGCACAGCCGCGAAGGTCAGCAAGGGCAGTCTGTATCACCATTTTCCGGGCAAGGATGAATTGTTCCTGTACGTAGTGGAGGTGGATACCCTGAAGTGGCTCAAGGAGTGGGAGGAGCTGCGGAGCGGGATTAGCGGAACGGAAGCCCGTCTATACGCGCTTGGGGATCATTATGCAAAAGATATCCAGAATCCGCTGATTCATGCCCTGGAGGAATACGGAAGATCTCATACGCTGTCGGAGGAGATCCGTGAGCGCCTCTCACATATTTTCGAATCGGTAACAGAGGCCTGCCGTGTACTGCTGCAAGAGGGGATGGATTCCGGTTATTTGATCCGTGGTGATCTGGAGAACTATGTAATCACGCTCAGCGCCATGCTGGAGGGAATCAGCCGGGTCCATGAGATCACAGGCCGGACCGATACCCCGGAGACGATCAGGGCATACTACCGTGCGGGAATTCAGATCCTGCTTCAGGGGATACGGTCCGCGAAAGATTGAGCAACAGACGATAAGCAATAGACAGATATAGATGAATTACACCCGAAGCTTGCAATGCGGCTCCGGGATATACGGAGGGAAACACCATGTCATTACTGTTAAGAAACCGGGGAGCGATGCTGCTCCTGATGATGAATATCTTTTTGGCGTTCACGGGGATTGGTCTGGTTGTTCCTATTATGCCTACGTACATGAACGAGCTGGGCATCGGCGGGAGTGTAGTCGGACTATTGGTGGCGGCTTTCTCGCTGACGCAGCTGCTGGTCTCGCCCTTCGCCGGAAGACTGTCGGATAAGATGGGCCGCAAAAAAATCATCGTCGGCGGGCTGGCCGTATTCGCGTTCTCTGAGCTGCTGTTCGGGCTCGCGGATGCCACCTGGGTGCTGTTCGTATCGAGAATGCTTGGCGGGATCGGTGCCGCGATGATTATGCCTGCGGTTATGGCTTATGTGGCAGATACCACCTCCTCGGAGGAGCGGGCCAAGGGGATGGGCTTCATCAACGCGGCGATTACCACCGGCTTCATCATCGGGCCGGGAATTGGCGGCTATCTGGCCGAGCTTGGCATCCGCGTGCCCTTCTTGGTTGCTGCGGGGGCTGCCGCCATCGTTGCGGTCATTACCCTGCTGGTCCTGCCGGAATCGCGTTCGGCGGAGCTGCGGGAAGAAGCAAGAACACGGAAGGGCAATAACGATAGTCTAATCATGCAGCTTATGCACTCTTATCGTGAGCCTTATTTCTTCGGCTTGATTATTGTATTCGTGCTGTCCTTCGGGCTGGCTAACTATGAGACGGTATTCGGACTATTTGTAGATCATAAATTCGGGTTCACCCCTAAGGATATCGCGTTTGTCCTGACATTTGGCTCCATTGCCGGGGCTGTGGTACAGGTAACGGCCTTCAGCTGGATTCTGAACAAATTCGGGGAGAGCCGGGTCATTTCCGCCTGCCTGCTGATTGCGGGCCTGTCGATTCTCCTGACGCTGTTCGTGCATGGCTTCGCCATGATTGTGTCTGTGACCTTTGTTGTATTCCTGGCGATGGATATTCTTCGCCCGGCTGTCGGCACCCAGCTCTCCAAGATGGCTGACGAATCGCAGCAGGGCCTCGTGATGGGGATGAATTCCGCTTATACGAGCCTTGGCAATATTGCTGGCCCGATTGTGGCGGGGGTCCTGTTCGACCTGGATATCAATTTCCCTTATGCGGTGGCTGCGCTGGTCTTGTTCCTCAGCTTCATGTTGTCGGTAGGCTATGCCAGACGTAGAAGAAGCAAAGAGGTTCCTGCGGTGCGTTAATATCGGGGGAATGAACAGAATAACACTCAATGATACGGCTATGCTGTCCCGGAGGGGATGGTGTAGCCGCTTTTGTTTTTGTACGGGGCAGACTTTGGTCCTGCAGCAAACTGTGATAGTATTTCAGTAGAGAGCTATGAACTCAGACTGTGTATAGAAAGAGGGATCTACTTGAGCGTTGATACGAATCAGGCGGTGAAGGCGGCGGAAGATGCCGCTGCCCGTCAGGAGCAGGAACTGATACTTGCAGCTATTGCGAAGGAGCTGAGCATCAGTCTGAAGCAGGTAAGAACTACGGTGGGGCTGCTCGATGAGGGCAACACCATTCCGTTCATCGCCAGATACCGCAAGGAAATGACCGGGGAGCTGGACGAGAATGTCCTCCGCGATGTCGAAGAACGGCTCGGATATCTGCGTAACCTCGGTGACCGCAAGAAGGATGTGATCCGCAGCATCGAGGAGCAGGGCAAGCTAACTCCTGAGCTGCAGGCGAGTATCATGAAGGCTGTGAAGCTGCAGGAAGTGGAGGATCTGTACCGTCCGTTCAAGCAGAAGCGCAAGACACGGGCCAGTGTCGCCAAGGAACGGGGACTTGAACCGCTGGCGGATTGGGTGATGGAGCAGAGACGCCAAGGGGTTCCGCTGGAAGAGGCTGCGAAGTATATCGATGCAGACCGGGGTGTGGAGAGCGCCGAGCTGGCGCTGCAAGGGGGGATGGATATCATTGCCGAGAATATTGCCGATGATCCGGATATCCGTTCCTGGGTGCGCCAGTATACAGCGAGTCAGGGGATTCTGGTCTCCGAGGCCAAGGATGCCCAGCAGGAAAGTGTATACGAGAATTATTATGCGTACCGGGAGCCTGTGCACCGGATGCCGCCGCACCGTATTCTCGCGATCAACCGCGGGGAGCGGGAGAATATCCTCAAGGTTGGCATAGAGGTGGTGCCGGACAAGATTCATGCGTTCATTATCCGCAAGCTGGTGAAGGGGCCTTCTCCGGTCAAGGAGCTGCTGGAAGCGGTGACCGAGGATGCCTACAAGCGGCTGATTGCGCCTTCCGTTGAGCGCGAGGTGCGCGGGGAGATGACCGAGAAGGGGGAGACGCAGGCGATCTCCATCTTCTCTGGCAATCTGCGCAGCCTGCTGCTGCAGCCGCCGGTGAAGGGTCGCCATGTTCTGGGCGTCGACCCGGCCTACCGCACCGGCTGCAAGCTGGCCGTAGTGGACGATACCGGCAAGCTGCTGGAGGTAGCGGTCACGTATCCGACGCCGCCGAACAACAAGAAGCGCGAGGCGGCGGCCAAGTTCAAGGAGCTGATCGCCAAATATGGCATCCAGCTCATCGTGATCGGCAACGGCACCGGCTCGCGGGAGACGGAGCAGTTCACGGCCGAGGTCATTGCCGAGGTCGGCGACCCTGACCTGGCCTACCTGATCGTTAACGAGGCAGGGGCCAGTGTGTATTCGGCCTCCAAGCTGGCGCAGGAGGAGTTCCCGGATCTGGATGTGGCGGAGCGCAGCGCCGCCTCCATCGCCCGCCGCGTGCAGGACCCGCTCGCGGAGCTGGTCAAGATCGACCCGAAGGCCATCGGTGTGGGGCAGTACCAGCACGATGTGTCGCAGAAGCATCTGGAAGAGAGTCTGAGGGGCGTCGTAGAGTCGGCGGTTAACCATGTCGGCGTCGACGTGAATACCGCTTCGGCCTCGCTGCTCTCCTATGTGGCAGGAGTGAATACGACGATTGCCAAGAATATTGTGAAGTTCCGCGAGGAGAACGGCAAGTTCACTACGCGTAAGGCACTGCAGAAGGTGCCGCGCCTGGGCGCGAAATCCTACGAGCAGTGCATCGGTTTCCTGCGTATCCCCGGAGGGGACAATACGCTGGACCGCACGCCGATCCACCCGGAATCCTACGCGGTGGTCGACAAGTTGTTCCGCGAGCTGGGGCTGGATGTGAAGCAGCTTGGCAGCAAGGAGGTTGCAGAGCAGCTAAGCGCTCAGGATGCGGCGGATCTTGCGGTGAAGCTTGCGGTGGGCGTGCCTACGCTGCGCGACATCCTGGAGAGCCTTCAGCGTCCGGGCCGCGACCCGCGCGAGGAGCTGCCGCTGCCTATCTTCCGCAAGGATGTGCTGAAGATGGAAGACCTGCTGCCCGGCATGGAGATGCAGGGCACGGTGCGCAACGTAATCGACTTCGGCGCCTTCGTCGATATCGGGATCAAGAACGACGGGCTGGTGCATATCTCCCAGCTTAGCGGCAGCTATGTGAAGCACCCGATGGATGTTGTCTCCGTCGGAGACAATGTCACCGTATGGGTGCTCGGCGTAGATGTGAAGAAGGGCCGCGTCAGCCTGACGATGCGCCAGCCGCGCGAGGCGGCGGGCAGCGGGGAGTAGAAGTAGAGGACGTTACGGACTCAGAGGACCTTATTTTGCTGAAATCGGCGTTTTGTAGACCGCTGCGGACTCAGGAGCCGTTAATACAGGCTTCGAAGCCTGTAAGTAGGCCTCACAGCCTCATTAGCGTCTTTTGAGTCCGTTTAGGCTGACAAAAGAGGCCTTTTTAAGAGAATAACGGCATCCCGGTCCGCAAAGACCGGAGGAGCGAAAAAAAAGCTGTGCTATCCTTCATCAGGATGGCACAGTTTTTTTGCGAAATAGGGCTGATGAATTTGAGCTGAAGATTCAGCTCAGCAGTATAAAACAACTATAGTTATTCAAGAACGGAGCCCCCTGCCCGGCAGTGTTATGATAGACAGAAACAGAAGGTGGCGGTTGGGAATTGAGCAATAGAGTGATCCGGCAGTTTGAAGAGAAGGATATGGCGGCGCTTGGCGTGATGTACGGGCAGGTGTCGGCGCAGGAGGATGTACTGTTCTGGTGGGTGGGGGATGCGGACAATTGGGAGAATGTCTTCTGTGCTTTTGAAGGGGAGCAGATGGTGGCCAAAGGCCAGCTGCAGCTCTTTAATGTGGTGCCTCCGGGACGCGCAGCGGAGAGTAAACACAAGATTTTCGTGAATCTGAAGACGTTGCCCGGACGAGAAAATGATCTGGAGCTGCTTGACAGCGTCTACGCCCTTCTGCTGGAACGGGTACAGGTGCTGAAGCGTACGCTGCCCCCGGAATATGGGACCCTCCTGTGCACAGGCAATTATGCGGCGGAAGAGAGTTGCCATGCTTATTTCGCAGAGCATCTCGGTTACCTGCCGCATAGCCGCTTGTATACGCTCCAGCGCGATCTTCGTGAACCCATCGACGCGGTGGAACTGGAGGAAGGTCTTGAATTAACTAATTCGGCTATGGAATCACCGGAGCAGCGGGCGGCTTATCTGGAGCTGGAAGCGGAGATCTGGCCGGAGACCCCGCTTGGAATGGAGCGTCTGCTGGAATATCAGGAGCATCCGCTCTGGGCATCGATGGTTGTGCGGGATGCAGGCCGGGTGGCGGGCAGTCTGATGGTCTGGCAGGAAGAGGAGCTTGGCATCATTGAGGATGTATTTGTCTGTAAGCCCTGGAGAAGAAGAGGCATTGCCAAGGCGCTGCTGAATCGTGCGTTAATGTATCTTCAGGAGAAGGGTCTGGAGCAGGCGCAGCTGGTCGCATTGACCACGAATGATTCCGCACTGTCCCTGTACCATTCAGTAGGTTTCCAGACTGGGCGTCAGGAGATTAGATACTCCAAGGAGCTGTGCTAACGAACGACTCCCTGATCATAGAGACTGTACAATCACATATCACAAAGAGCGCACCAGCCGGATATCCGGGGGTGCGCTCTTTGCGATGCAGCAAGTTAAGTGAAGGCAATTACTTTGTGACTCTGGAAGCAGCCGAGGTTGCCGAGCCTGGTGTAGCTTGGGCTACTGCGGTATAGCCTTCCGGCAGATAGGTGACGGCGGTACCTGCCGAGATGACCTGCGGGTTCATAGACCCGGGCTTCGGTGAGGTTACCTTGAAGTAGATCACGGCAGTTTTGTCAGCGCTGAATTCAATCCGCTCAATGACCAGGCCATATCCCGGATTCGGCAGATTGGATACGGTCACCGTAGCTTTGTTGACACCAGCGGCTGCTTTGTCCAGTGTAACGGCTGCATCGTATGTGCCGGACGGGGCAGCAATGTTCTTATCCATCATAATCACTTCCTTCACGGCCGCATGGCCCTTCAGATCTGAGAAAGCGGAAGCCTGTGCTCCGA
Organism: Paenibacillus sp. FSL R7-269; assembly: GCF_000517865.1. Taxonomy (NCBI): domain Bacteria; kingdom Bacillati; phylum Bacillota; class Bacilli; order Caryophanales; family Paenibacillaceae; genus Paenibacillus; species Paenibacillus sp. FSL R7-269. Next base: position 139,657 of record NZ_ASPS01000047.1, on the reverse strand, counting down.
TAGCTATGGTTGCCGCCAGAATGCAGCAGGCCAGCGGGATTATGGCCGTGCGCAGCCGGGGTAATGTATTCTTCATTATACTTCACCTCGTATCCTCTTAGATGGAATTATTATTCTCTAACCCCGCAGTGGTGATTCGCCGGAGGTCCAAAACAATTCATCATGTGTCAATTTTCATCTACCAGAAGTCGAATCTTCGCCTGAATTCAGCTACTATTGCAGCTAAAAAGGTCAATATACGATGATTGAAAGGTAATATACGGTGAGACAGGGTGCAGAAGAAAAATTATAATAATGATAACGCTTTCGTTAATATTGCGAAGAAGGAATGGCTTGTCTTACCTGAGAGTATTGTTGAGTGTATTGTGACCTAATAGTTCCACGTTTCCCGGCTAACAGAGCCTCGCTCTTAAGCATAGATCATTTATGAATTCCTACTAAGGGGGTAAGTCAAATGAGAAAAAAGAGTATTCTTGCTTTGGTGCTGGCAGGCTGTCTGGCAGGGCTATCACTCACAGGCTGCAGCAGTAAGGGGAACAGCTCGGATGTGGGGAACGACAGCAGCAATACGCCGGAGGGGAAGACGAAGCTGAAGGCGATTATCGTGAAGCATTCATTAACCAAAGATGTCACGCAAATGAAATGGCTCGCTGAAATAGAGGAGAAGGCGAATGTCGAAATTGAATGGCAGCAAATCTCTGCGGACTGGGATCAGAAGAAAAGTGCCCTGTTTGCCAGCGGTGAAATTCCGGATTTGCTGTTCAATGCGACCTCGAACTCTGATTTTGTGCAATTCAACGGGTTGTTCGAGGATCTGGGCCCGCTGATTGAGAAGGACGCGCCTAATATTCAAAAAATGTTCAGCGAGCACCCGGAATTGAAAACGCTTGCTACTCAAATTGACGGGAAGCTCTACGGCACTCCGCGTTATAAGGGCATCTGGCCTGGCTCCACCGCCTCGATGTTCATTAACAAAACCTGGCTCGACAATCTCGGCCTTCAGGTGCCTACGAACTGGGATGAGCTAGAGACGGTGCTGCTTGCCTTCCGCGATGGCGACCCGAATCAGAACGGGGACAAGACGGATGAGATTCCGATGGATTTCAACCCGATTGGCTGGGACTTCACGCCGAAGCTGCTGCTGGGCAGTCTGGGGCTGCCTCTGTCCAACGGGGCGAGCGACGGCTATTTTACAGAAGGGGCGCAGGTTAAGAATTTCTATGTAGATGAACGGTTCAAGACGCTCATGCAATTCCTGCAGAAGCTGTACAGCCAGAATCTGATCAGCAAGGAAGTGGTCACGCAGGATTACTCCAAATACCAGTCCGTTGCCCGCGGGAATGGAGCTACGGCCAAGGTCGGATTCACCTGGGGCTGGGAGACAGGAGACCGCTTCGGCAACGAGCTGAAGGATCAATATGTTACCCTGCCGCAGCTGAAGCAGCATGCAGATTCTACGGATGAGCTGTACTGGAGCAATGACTACTACTACCAGAATTACGGCTCCAATGCGGTGTCGGTCAGTGCCCGCTCCAAGAACAAGGAAGCTGCGATGCGGTTCATTGATGGTTTTTATGAGCCGGTTGTCAGCTTGCAGGTTCTGTTCGGCGGGATGAATGACACGGATAAGGGAATCAAGGATAACGGGGATGGCACGTATGCGATTCTTCCTCCGGCAGATGCATCCCTCGACCCCGGCTCATGGAAATGGACGAATTCGTTCGCGGACAACGGTCCGATGTACATTGCCGATGCACTGAAGGACAAGGTGACGCTTGGGTCGGATATGCAGAATGTGCTGAAGGAGAAGGCTGTCTATGATGAGCTGCTGAACAAGGCAGACGAGAAGAGTAATGTCTATCCGCAGAACTTCATGAAATACAGCACAGAGGACACTAACACCCTGGCAATGAATCAGGCGAACGTCAATAATATCACGGATCAAAAGTGGGCCACCTGGCTGACCACCAAGGTAGACATTGAGAAGGAGTGGGCTGCCTATGTCGCCTCCGTTAATAGCTCCGGTCTTGAGCAGAACCTGCAAATCCGCCAAAAGGCGTATGACGAATACCTCTCGACCTTGAAATAGTGGACTTGAATGGAAGGGGCGCTCCCAAATGAAACCAGCACAGACCACGGTGCCGCATCAGACGCTGCGGGAGAACGGATGGCTGCGTAAGCATGCCGGGCATTATCAGCTTTGGCTGATGGTGCTTCCTGCGGTCATTTATATCGCCATTTTCTGCTATGGTCCGATGTATGGCATCCAGCTTGCTTTTCGTGAATTTGATTTCAGCAAAGGACTGACGGGCGGGGAATGGGCCGGGCTCAAATATTTCGAGCAGTATTTCAACAGCCCGATGTTCTGGCCTACGCTGAGAAATACGTTTATAATTGCTTTTTTCTCCATCCTGCTGGGCTTCCCGATGCCGATTCTGCTGGCACTGGTGGTCAACTCAATCCGCAGCAACAGACGAAAGCGTATCCTGCAGACTACGGTGTATATGCCTTATTTCATTTCCACCGTTGTACTGGTCGCACTATTGCAGATTATGCTGTCTCCTACCACCGGTCTGATTGACGGTTTCCTGAAGGCGCTGCACCTGATCCCTGCGGATACGAACCTCATTGGTGACCCTGGCGCCTTCGTTCCGGTGTATGTCATCTCTGCCATCTGGCAGGCCTGCGGCTGGAATAGCATTATCTTCATCGCCGCCCTGTCCTCGGTGGATGCGCAGCAGTATGACGCCGCCCGGATTGACGGGGCTAACCGCTGGCAGACGGTATGGCATGTCGAGATTCCGGCGATCCTGCCGACCATTATTATTTTATTGATTATGAATATGGGCAGCATACTCAGTGTAGGCTTCGAGAAGACTTTTCTGATGCAAAATAGTCTCAACAAGCCTGTCTCGGAGGTCATCTCCACGTATGTCTTCAATGTGGGCGTGAAATCCAACCAGTTCAGCTTCGGTTCAGCGGTCGGACTATTCAATACCCTGATCAACTTCACGTTCCTGATGCTGGCGAATGCACTGGCCAAAAAAACTTCAAAAATCAGTCTAATGTAAGGAGGAAATGGGATGTCAAACAGTCAAGCCGCTCCTTCGCAAAAGATTAAGCATTCGGGCGGTATCGCAGACAGGCTGTATACGCTGGTGGTTGCGGTTATAAGCATCGCAGCGTTCATCATGGTCGCGTACCCGCTGTATTTCATCATCATAGCTTCCGTCAGTAACTCTACCATGGTGAATCAGGGACAGGTTATTCTATGGCCCAAGGACATTAACCTGTATGGTTATGAGCAGATATTCAAGGACACCCGGATTTGGCAGGGGTATAAGAATACGATTATTTATACGGTGCTGGGCACGCTGCTCAACCTGCTGGTCACACTCCCTGCGGCGTATGCCTTGTCCCAGCGGAAATTCCGGGCACGCAGATTCATTATGCCGCTATTCGTGATCACGATGTATTTTGGCGGGGGCATGATTCCCACCTATCTGCTTATCCGTGACCTGAATCTGCTGAATACGCCTTGGGTAATGATTGTGAACGGCGCTATTAGTGTATACAATCTGATTATTACAAGGACCTTCTTCGAGACCGCTATACCAGAGGAGCTGCATGAAGCGGCAACCTTGGATGGCTGCTCGCACTTCCGTTACTTCATCTCGGTGGTGGTTCCGCTGTCCAAGGCGGTGATCTCCGTCATCACGCTCTATTATGTGGTGGGTCACTGGAACGACTTCTTCAACGCCCTGCTCTATATTAATACGGATAGCTTACAGCCGCTGCAGATCGTCCTGCGCAATATTCTGTTATCCAATCAGGCGTTCGCGGGTGGAGCCGGATCAGGTGCCGGTGCCGGTGCGGGCAGCTATGCCCAGCAGTTCGCGGATCAGATCAAATATGCGGTCATTATCGTATCGACGGTGCCGGTGCTGATTATCTATCCGTTTATCCAGAAGTACTTCGAGAAGGGTGTAATGATCGGTGCGGTGAAGGGCTGAGCGTATAGCTGACGCTGCGGGCAGCATCCGGTGGGCCGGGAGGGAGGGAACCTCAGTGAAAAAAAGTCTTGAACTGCTCGATTCCATCGGCGAACCTGTATCTCAAGATATGAAGGAAAAGCTAATTCATGGCAGCAGACAATTCCGCATGAGCGTGCATGTAACCAAGGTACCCTCCATGAATAATCTGGTGCTGTATTCCCACTGGCATGAAGAGCTGGAGCTGCTGTTCATGATTAAGGGCACGGCCAAATTCCATGTGGGACAGGAGAAGCTGGTCGTCCAGAGCGGAGAGGCAGTCTTCATTCAGCCCAATATGCTGCATTCGGCGATCCGCGTGGATCAGGAGGAGATCATTTTCTGCGCCGTGCTGGTGCACTTCAATTTCCTCTCCAGCCTGGAGAGAGACAAGATTCAGCAGCAGTTTGTATCCCCGCTCTTCCTCGACAACCGGCGTTATCCGCTGCTGATCGGGCGGGAGCTGGAGGAGAAGCTGCGGCTTATCCCACTGTTGGAGGAGGTGCGGGATCTCTATCAGCAGGAGTCGCACGGCTATGAGATGCTGATTAAGGCCAGGCTGTTCGAGGTACTGTACCGGCTGGAAAAGTGTGCGGCTGAGCATCCGCGGGCAGGACTGCCCGGGCAGTCCCGGGGCGGCAACAGCTCGATGCTGGCCAAAAAAACGCTGGCCTACGTCCAGCAGAACTACAGCAAGCGGATAACGCTCTCGGATATGGCCCAGCAGGTCAATATGAGCCCGTCGTACTTTTGCCGCTTCATGAAGAAGCAGTTCGACCTGTCCCCGATGGATTTCCTGAACGAATACCGGATCTCGGAGGCAGTCAGCCTGCTGGAGACCACGGATAAGAAGATCATGGAGATCTCCGGCATGACCGGCTTCAGCAATGTGAACCGGTTCACGGAGATGTTCAAGAAAACCTACGGCTGCCGCCCGATGGATTACCGGAATAGGCTGCGGCAGAGTAAGTAGGCGGAGCAGCTTAAGATTCGACTTGAAACTGAGTTCGTCGCTGCGGTGAACTCAACTTCTTTTTTGCTTTTCGTAAAAAATATTAATACTTCTATACAAAGCAGGAAAAAGCAGTTCCCGTATGGGAACTGCTTTTTCCTGCTAGTTGTGCAAGCCTTGATAGAAGGGGAACCTCTTACTTCGCTGGAGCCGATGGCTCAAGCCAGCGTGAATCCATTACAGGCTCAGCCGTCGCAGTGTAACCTGCGGGCAGGTACGTGGATACCGAGCCTTTGGTGATCACTTGCGGATACATTTTATCCGGGTCAGGCAGGGTTACCTTGAAGTAGATTACGGCTTTGGTGGCGCTGGTGAATTCGATACGCTCTACTGTCAGGCCGTAACCGGGGTTAGGCAGATTGTCAACGGTGATGGTGGCTTTGTTGACGCCTTCCGCGGCTTTGTCCAGGACTACATCGGAGACGTAATTGTTAGCCGGAACCGGCTCCGGCTCAGAAGGCTCATTGCCCGGATTGTTCGGCGTAATCACCCGGTCGGCGAATTCAGCGGCATCATGGATCATGACAGCGGCTTCAGCACGGGTAATCGCATCGGACGGACGGAATTTTCCGTTATCCAGTGTGAGCACCTTCGTGTTCAGCAGCACCTGCAGGCTGTAATTCACCTCTGGAGTAAGCTTATCGCCATCCTCGATCATGAAGAACATCTTGGTCACCGGGAAATTGCCCTTGCTCTGCAAGGCTTGGGTCAACAGATGGGCGAATTCTGCACGGGTCATCGGTGCATTCGGGTTGATATCCTTTGCCAGTGTCAGGCCGCTCTGCTTCGCAAGGGCGAAGGAGGAGGCGTACCAGGTATTATCTTTTACATTGTCGAAGAGCTGGCTGGCCTTAGTACTGCTGTCAGTACCGGCTTTCGGCGCAAGCGCCAATCCTTTTACAAGGAACTGTACGGCTTGCGCATTCGTCACTTTGGCATTGGGGGCAAACAGGTCGTTTGTAATTCCGTTAATTACGCCTGCGCTATGCAGTGAATTGATCTTGGTTTCGGCTGAATTTCCCTTGAGGTCCGTGAAGGCAAATGCGGACGCTCCGAAGGATAAACTGGCAGCCAGGATTCCGCACGCGATGCTCATTTTTTTTGCGTGCTTCGTTAGATTAGTTGGTTTCATTGTGCATCACCTCTATATACTCAGATGGTTCTTTACGGCGAAAAGTTGCAGTTGTCCGGAAAATAATACGAATAAACTTAGGACAACGGGATAAACCGGGTGGACCACAGGTAAAATTTATTTTGCGGATCGGTAAATCCTCTTTTATTCTGGTCCAGGGCTGCGATTCTCTTCATCTCTTCATCGGACAGGGAGAAATCAAACAGCTCCAGATTTTGTTTCAGCCTTGCAGGAGTAACCGACTTCGGTATGACAGCGATACCACGCTCAAGGTTCCATCGCAGGATGACTTGCGCCGCTGTTTTATCATACCTCTCTGCCATTTCGGTGAGCACAGGATGGGTAAGCATCTCCGAGTTACCGTGTCCAAAAGGGCTCCATGCGACATGCCGGATACCGTGCCCCCTCATATAGTCATGAAGCGACCCTTGCTGGAGCAGCGGATTCGTCTGAATTTGATTTACTGCGGGGACAATCGTCCCCTGCTTCATGACCTTGTCCAGATGCTCCGGCTCAAAATTGGACACCCCGATCGCCCGGATCTTGCCCTCTTTGTATAAAGACTCCAGGATATGCCAGCTTTCCAGATAGTGCTTAGCCGGCCAGTGGATCAGGTAGAGGTCAACATAATCCGTTTGGAGTTTTTGAAGACTGGCTTCAAAGGCTTTCCGGGTCTTTCGCCCCAGGTCCGTGCTCCATACTTTGGTCGTAATAAAGAGCTCGCTTCGAGGTACACCCGATTTCTGAACAGCCCTGGCTATCAGCTCCTCGTTGCGGTAAGCTGCCGCCGTATCCAGATGCCGGTACCCGTTCTGGAGCGCCCATACTAGAGCGTCTTCATTATTGTCTTTGATATTGTACACACCCAGACCCACCTTCGGCATCTGGACTCCGTTATTCAAAACGAAGTGTTCCATTTAGCATCTTCCTTTCCTTCTAAGTTCGGATAACAATCCCTCTTGGTGAACGATTATAGCATAAGAAGGCAACTAATCTTCATTGGGAAAGAAAATCGAGACGGATGTACTTCGTAGGATTTTGAAGGGGAAATATAGTTCTGCAGACGGCTGATTGTATTTCCTGCAATAGAAAACTCATATTTGACCGTGAAATGTGCTTCTGTTGTATTTCGTACAGTGGAATGTTGCGTTTTGAGCGAAATATGGCCTTTATCCAACATCAGTTGTATCAAATACAATAGATTCTATTTGGAAGCCTTTTTTACAGCATTCTATTGTACAAACTACAGTTACTCTCGTTCCAGCGTAATCGCATGCTGAGGGTGTCGTCCCGCCATTAAGTTACCAGCGATATGCTCAAGTGTATTCTGTACAACTAAATCGTCCAGTGTAGCGCCTAATTTCCATTTAGTTGTAAAACATACACTTAAGTAAAAAGAAGCGGAGGGGAAGTTTGGAACTGGATTATCACACACTGCCAAACTTTTAAATTGTTCATTTTGTGAATAAGAAACTATGATATTTTTCCTTTTTAATCCCATAAAATACTATAATATAGGAGATGCAATCTTGGGAAACCAAGCTTATTTGAGAAGAATGGGATTGGAGAGAAGTTCATGCGTGTTGCGCTGGTGTGTTGTGCAGATTCCACAGAGCCTTGTGAGGATTGCAGGTTTAAGAAAGTTCATTCTTTTTTTTCACAGGTGTACGGTTGTAAGGTATTGCATTTCAAGGAGCTTGAGGCGCTCGTCGATATTGTGAAGGAGGGCCTCCGGCTCGATGGTGTGGTGATCAGCACCCCTGACTTCAACCCGGGCTTCATTCACACGGTGCAGTACCTGCAGCAGATGCTTACGCTGAGAATATTCTTCATTGTAGAGGAGATCAGCGCGCACGGTACCCCTGTCCCCTTTCCTTCCAATCATATGTATATCAGCAGCTTCGAGCGTTACGGCTTCCAAGAGGAATTGTTCAGCCGGTTGCGCTGCTGGTTCGACGAAGGACTGGGCCTCCCCACACACCACACCAGACAAATCAAGGATATCGCCCTTCATCTGCACTCCAAATCCCTGAAGGTCGGAGAATTCGTCATTGAGCTTACCTGTAAAGAGTTCGAACTCCTGGATCTGCTGCTGGAATGCCAAGGCCAATACATTCCCACCGAGCAGATTCTGCACCATCTGTGGGATAGGTATACATCCCCTGAGATTGTGAGGCAGTACGTATACAAGCTGAGGCACAAAATTGAGATCATCTCCGGACGAAGCGACATCATCCTGTTTCGCCGGGGGATCGGATATTCGGTGAACCCATTGATCTGACAGAGTTCTGTCAGGTCTTTTTTGTGCCCGGGAAACACATAGATTGTACTCTGCCGTCTCCTCTCAGAAATGCACAATAACTGTAAATTAACGCAAGCTTAACAGCCGGGTTATGTCCCCTTCCGGGCTTAGGCGTTACGATGTCATTAATACGAATGGGGAGGCAGATGAAGTGGCAACGATTCAGAACAGTGTCTGGATTCACGCAGACCGGATCACCGTATTTGAGCGGACGAATGATATTGCGCACTGGACAGATTTATTCACGGAATACAAGGAGACGCGGGTGCTGGAGCAAGGGGACGCCTACATCCGGTTTGAGCTGACGACACATCCCGAGGGGAACCGGCCTTCGCGCACATGGGAATCGGAACGCTGGCTGGACCGGCCGAACTTCCGGATTACGGCCAGACGCCTTGCGCCGCTGCTGCCGTTCAAGCATATGAATCTGGAATGGCTCTATGAGGAGAAGGACGAAGGGACGTACATGACCTGGATTCAGGAATTCGAGGTAGATCCGGCAAGCGGGCTGACCGGGGATCAGGTGGAAGCGCATCTGAACCGCACGACTAAGGAGCAGATGGCAGCGATCAAGCACAATATCGAGAAGCAAACGGTTCGGAGCTGAGGGCTTACATGGAGAAGGTGACAGGAAAAAGAGTCGTGATCACCGGAATGGGGCTGCTTACCCCGCTGGGGAATACGCTGGAGCAGTTCTGGAGGAACAGCCTGCAGGGCAAGGTGGGATATGACCGCTTGCAGGGCTATGAGCATATGGCGCTCAAAAGCCGAGTTACCGGCACAATACCGCAGTTCGAGCATTTGGGCCGGACAGCCGATGAAGCGCAGCGGGCAGGCATGGGGCGGCCGGGGATTCTGGCGGTCAATGCCGCGATAAGGGCGGTTGCCGATGCGGGGCTTGTGTTCACGAAGGAGCTGCGGGAGCGTTCTGGGGTCTGCATCGCCAATGCGATTGCCGATACCCCGTTCTCGGAGCAAACCTTCCTGCGGATGACGGAGGGCGGGCAGGGGCCGATTGATCATGGACTCTGTCAGGAGGATTTGTACCGCAAGGGCATGTTCTCTTATATTGCCTTCGAAGTGGCGCATGAGTTCGGACTTCAGGGAGAGGCGCTGGTCATGTCTACGGGCTGCACGGGCGGCATTGATGCGGCCGGATATGGATATGAGTCGATTACAGCCGGGGAACATGACGTAATGATCTGCGGCGCAGCGGAAGCACCGGTCAGCTCCATGACCATTGCCTCCTTCGATGCCATTGGTGCGTTGACCTCTAAGTTCAACGATGATCCGCAGCGGGCTTCGCGGCCGTTTGAGAAGAACCGCAGCGGCTTTGTTCTCAGTGAGGGCTGTGCCGTTGTGGTTCTAGAGGAGCTGGAGCATGCGCTCCGGCGGCAGGCGCCGATCTATGGCGAGGTGACCGGATTCGCAAGTACCAATAACGCTTTTCATATGACCGATCTGCCGCAGGACGGGGATGCGCTCAGTCTGACGATGAACGAGGCGCTGGGCCACGCGGGCCTGACAGCGGAGGACATTCAATATATCAACGCGCATGGAAGCTCGACTCCGCAGAATGATGCTTTTGAGACCGCCGCTTATAAAAGAACGTTCGGAGAGCTCGCCTACTCTATCCCGATCAGCTCCACGAAATCGATGGTAGGCCATCCGCTCTCAGCAGCGAGTGCCATTGAGATTGTGCACTGCCTGCTGGCCTTGAACGAGGGATATATCCCGCCAACCGCGAATCTGGACGAGCCGGACCCGGCCTGTGATTTGAACTATGTACCGAAGCATGCGATACAGCGCGACCTGTACCATATTCTGACCAATGCCAGCGGATTCTCCGGCATTCACTCCGCCATGATCCTGGCAGCGAACGAATACAGTAATCAGGCGGGCAAGCTTCAGACTGAACAATGGATGTGCAGCCTATGAAGAATACAGTATTCGTAACCGGAGTAGGAATGGTGGGGCCGTGCGGGAATAGTGCCGGGGCCTTCTGGGAGGGACTCCTGAGCGGCCGCAATTATATGACTCCGCTCCAGCTTGAGCATACAACCGGAGCCGCCCCTCCCTTCGCGGGACAAGTCAGCGGGATGGAGCCGGAGCGGGTCATCTCGAAGCGTCTGCTCAAGAAATGCTCCCGCTTCTCTGTGATGTCGATCCTGGCTGCGAAGGATGCCATGGATGATGCGCACTGGGAGCTGGATCAGATGAGCCGCAAGCGGATCGGGATCTTCGTCGGCAACAACTCGGGAGGCTGGGAGAGTGCGCGGAACGGCCTGCGTGTCTTGCACACCGAAGGGGCGCCCTTCATTGACCCGAACCTGGCGAGCAACTGGTTCCCGGCGGCGGCACAAGGGCATATGTCCCTGGCCTTCGACATCAAGGGCTACAGCAAGACTGTGATCGCCGACCGGAGCAGCGGGCTGCTCGCCATTGCCTATGCGGCCAGAGCCATCCGCAGCGGGATTATCGATGCAGCTATTGTGGGCGGAGCCGAGACGCCGCTTGATCCGTGGGCATTGTCCTTCTATAACACGGAGGGGCTGCTGAATCTGAAGGCGGATCGCCCGCAGGCGGCATACCAGCCATTTGTGGAGTCGCGCAGCGGGATGGCCCTGGCTGAAGGAGCCGCGTTCCTCTGCCTCGAATCGGAGCGCAGCCTTCAGAAGCGAGAGGCGTCCCGCCGGGTACGGGCGAGCATCCAGGGCTTCGGCTTCACGAATGACGGCCAGGCTGCAGCCCCGCCTGAAGAGAGTGAAGTGCAGTGTGCCAGGGCAATCCGGCTGGCCATTGAGCATTCGGAGACGCAGCCGGAGCAGATCGGCTATCTGTCGCTGGATGGGGCGGCTTCCGCCCGCGAAGACGGAATTGAATGCTCGGCTATCCAAGAGGTCTTCGGCAGTAGTACAGAAGCCAAGTGGGCGGGCTGCCCCAAGACTGTCTTCGGCAACACGATTGGAGCGGCAGGGGCGTTCGATGTGGCACTGAGTGTGCTGGCTATGAATCACGGGGAGTTGCCCGGCCTTCCGTATCTGGCAGAATCGGTTCAGGACAATGGCTTGAACTTCGTCCCAGGGATCAGCCGCCGAACAGCTGTGGAGTCTTCACTGATTATATCCAGAGGAAGGGGTGGTGTCTCTTCGGCACTGGTTGTGAACGCTGAAGGCTTGTAAGGGTGAACATTACGGCACATTAACTTAAGCGGGAGGGTGTATCTAATGGTATTCGAGAAGGTAAAAGCAATCATTGAGGATATTGGCATTGAGGATGAAATTACGGAATCATCGCGGCTCTATGACGATTTGGCCCTGGATTCAACAGAGCTGGCGCTGGTCTCTACAGCACTGGCGAAGGCATTTGGCATCTTCATTGAGAGCCGGGTGCTCAAGACGTATTCTGTAGCCCAAGTGATCGAAGCCGTTGCCTTGAAGGCATGATCAGAGGGATCGGCATGGATCTGGTCAGCATCAGCTTCGTGGAGCAGATGCTGGCCAAGTGCGGTGAACTCTTCATCCAGCAGTACTATTCAATGGAAGAAAGGGAACTGTTCGCCTGTAAAAAAAGACATGCAGAACAGTTCCTGGCCGGTAGATTCGCCGCCAAAGAAGCGCTGCTGAAGGCCATCGGCACCGGAATGAACTGTGAGCTGGACTGGAATGAGCTGGAGTTCCTGAGCCTTCCCAGCGGCCAGCCCTATCTGGTCCGCAGCCGAAGACTGGAGTCTTATATACAGCAGCAGGAGAGCATCCACGTAAGCATTAGTCATCACGGTGATTATGCTGCTGCATTCATCATTATTGAGAGCAGTCAATGACTGTGAGGAGGACGAATCACATGAGCAACAACAAAATATTCACACTACTCGCCATCAACATTCTGCTTGTATTCTCTATTATGGTCAGCATCTTCCCAATCGCACCCCTGATCAGCAGTGATCTCGGCATGACCTCCGGTGAGATTGGAACCATAGCGGGGATTGCCTCGCTGGTGATGACCTTTCTGTCCATTCCGTCTGGTGTCTTCGCAGACCGGTACGGGCGGAAGAAGATTATTATCGCCTCCATGGCATTATCGGCAGTGGCTGTATTTATGGTGGCTGCATCCCACGGAGTGCTGCTGTTCACGGCTGGATGGCTGCTGTTCGGCTTCGCCAGAGGGTTCGTGTCCACGCCGATCTTCGCGGTGGTGATGGATGTGTGCAAGCCCGAGGAGCGGGGCCGGGCGATGGGTATTGTGTCCGGGGCGATTGGTGCCGGGTCGGTGCTGGGGTATGTGCTTAGCGGGCTGCTGAGCAATTATTTCGGCTGGCATACCTCCTTCGCGGTGCTGGCTTCACTGCTGCTGCTGTCCACGCTGGTTACCACAGTGCTGCTGAGGGAGACCGGGGTCAAGAATACAAGCAGAAGCATCGGGCAAGCCTTCAAAAGCTCATTCAAATGGCTGGGCGTCCGCGAAATCCTGCTGGCGGGGATTGTCGGAACTCTATGCTTCATGGTGGGTGTCTTCACCACCTTCCTGGTGCCGTTCGCGGCTAAGGAACAGGATATCTCCCTGGTGCTGCTGAGTTTGCTCTTCATTCCGTATGAAGCAGTAGCCTCGTTCGGAGCGGTCTTTGTTGGCTGGATCTCGGACAAGGTAGGCAGACATGCACCGCTGATCTGGGCCCAGTCGATCTGTGTAGGAGCGCTCGTGCTGCTGTATGCTCTTGACTTCAATCCTTGGCTGTTAACCTTCGGCTATGCCCTGATCGGACTCACGGAAGGGCCGATTATTACCCTGGTCAACACGATTATTACGGATAAGGTCATCAAGATTAATCCGATGGAGATGGGCGCAGCCTTAGGAACCTTCCGGACTCTTCAGGGGGTCGGGATTGCGCTGGGGTCTACGCTTGGCGGATTCTTCTACAGCCGAATCGGCACGCATCCCAGCTATCTGGTGGCCGCCGGACTGATGGTGCTGACGCTGCTGATCTCACTAAGCCTTGGCAAAAAGGAAGAAGCCGGTGTCACCGAATATAAATCTGCGGGATAAGGGGTGCAGTATGAATCAGGTGAAAGTGAATACAGTGGTCCATATGGAGGAGGTGCCGGTGGTTCATGCCAGAGGCGGGCAGATGCGTGTGCTGGCGAGTCCGGTGACTGTCGGGTCCACCCAGCTGATCATGGGCCATGTTCTGCTCCAGCCGGGAGAAGAGATCAAGGAGCATCTTCATGATTACGGCGAAGAGAATGTCTTCGTGATCCGGGGCCGGGGAACGGCGGTCATCGAGGATATTCCGCATGCCATCCGGGAGAACAGCCTGTTCATTGCGCGGAAGGGTGAGCGGCACCGGGTCGTCAATGAGGGTCCGGGCGAGATGGAGCTGGTCTTCGCCACTGCGCCGCTGGCCCCGAGGCCGGAGATTGGGCACAGAGAGGTCTAGCCTCCCGGCCTTGCAATACCAATTCTAAGCAAAGTGGTGAGAAGACGAACGTGAAGAGCGATCTTGTAATTGTAGATACTCATGCCCATTTCGCCGTCAAGGAGAACAAAAGCCTGGAGCTTAGTCTGGCCGGGGCCGGGACGGTCCCGGATTACAAGAAGCAGAAGGGCTTCGATGACTTGCAGTATCTGAAGAAGATGGTGGGGGCCACGCAGGACGGCTTCGTCGATGACAACAATCTGCTGGAGGATTACCTGAACTGTATGGCCGAGAACCAGATTGCCATGAGCTGGGTGCATCAGCTCAGCTTCGAGGATGTCTACGGCTATGAGGTGCTGTCCAATGAGAAAATCGCCGAGGCGGTCCGCGCCCACCCCGACAAGCTGCGCGGCTTCGCCAGCGTCAATCCCTACAAAGGGAAGGAAGCGCTGGCGGAGCTGGATTATGCCATTAAGACGCTGGGCATGCAGGGCTTCAAGCTGAACCCCAATGATTACGGAGGCTTCGTCCTGAATGACCGGGATTTGCTGTATCCGCTGTATGAGCGGTGCAGTGAGCTGGGCATTCCGGTCAGCGTGCATACCGGGATTACGCCGGGCAGTATTTTTCGGATGAAGCATAACTACCCGATTCTTCTTGATGATGTGGCGGTGGATTTTCCCGACCTGACCTTGATTGTGGAGCATATGGGCCATCCCTGGAATGACCTGTGCTATTACATGGTCGGCCGGCACGACAATATGTATGTGACCATCACGGCGGTAGCCAATATCCTGATTCACAATAACCCGAAGGTGTTCCGGATGGAGCTGGCCAAAATGATCTCGGTCTGCGGCAGCCACAAGATTCTCTGGGGCTCGGACTGGACAGTCACTCCGAACATTGCCGAGGTGCTGAATTACATGCAGAAGGTAGTGATCCCGCTGCCCATGAAGCTGATGATGGGGGTGAAGGAGATCAAGCGGGAGGATGTCCAGAACATCCTGGGGCGTAACGCACTCAGAATTATGAAGTAGGTGAGGACATGGCAGTTCAGTTCATTGATTTAAGTGTGCCGATGGAGCAGAATCCGGGCGAGCTGGCCCCGTACGGGTTCGAGCAGACCGGCCATCAGGAGGGGGCAGACCGCTTCGCCCGCCAATTCGACGGGAGCCGGAAGGACTTTCCGGGCGAAGAGTTCCTGAACATGGAGATGATCACCACATCCACGCATACCGGGACCCACTTCGATGCCCCCCTGCACTTCGGCTCCATGAGCGAGGGAGAACCGGCAGCGTCCATTGACGAGGTCCCGCTGGAATGGTGCTTTGGCGACGGGGTGGTGCTGGATTTCACCCATAAGCAAGCAGGAGAATCCATCGGGCAGCAGGATATTGAACAGGCGCTTGAGCGGATCGGGTATACACTGAAGCCGCTGGATATTGTGCTGATTCGTACAGGTGCGGACCGGCACTGGGGAACCCCCCGGTATCTCACGGATTATCCGGGCATGAGCAGGGAGGCTACAGCATTCCTGACCGGGCAAGGCATCAGGCTGATGGGCATCGACAGCTACGGGTTCGACCGTCCGTTCAAGCATATGATCAGCGATTATAAGCGGACCGGCGACAACGCCTATCTGTTCCCCGCTCACTTCTGGGGCAGAGAACAGACGTATTGCCATATGGAGCGCCTGGCGAATCTGGACCGGATTCCGGTGGCATACGGGTTCAAGGTCGCTTGCTTTCCGATCAAGATCAGGCAGGCCGGTGCGGCCTGGGTAAGGGTAGTAGCCATTATTGAGTAGTACATCACAAGTTAAGTGAAACGAGTCACATACCAATCACATAATCCAAGAGGAGGAATTAGGGATGAATTATGAATTTGAGCTTAAGGTTACGGGTGTTAAGGGGCATTGCCGGGCAGGGCATAAGGAAGGGGATATCATGAAGGTCTCCCCGTTGAACGCAGGGAATCTGTGTGGAACGGCGTTTCATGCGGTCTTTCCGATGCTGCTGGCGCTGAACATGGATGCGAAGCTGCCGTGGGACCCGGAAGGCAACATTGTACATTCGGCCTGCCCGGATCTGCGCAACCAGATGACGATGGAGATCCGCCGCATTCCGGTGGAGCCGTCCGAAGATTCCCCATATGCGGGCCGGATGCTGCAATCCAAATGAAGGGGGAACGCTCCATATGACCAGAGCGAAGCAATATGTTGAATTGTTCAAGGAGAGAGATTCGATCTGTGTCTCGCATTATCCTGTACCTGTCTCTCAGCACGAAGAGTCTGAAGTAAGGTCGCTGATGGAGCTGAATCAGGTGAATACCAAGGATACACCGGTAGCGCTGTATCTGCATATTCCCTTTTGCGATGCCACCTGCTCGTTCTGCCCGTTCAACCGTTATCTGAAGCGGCAGGATCAGGTGGACCGCTACCTGGCCGCTGTCCGGCAGGAGATGGACAGCTATGCAGCTACGCCGTTTGGCAGCAGCATTACGGTCTCGTCCATTAATCTCGGCGGCGGAACTCCCTCCTGCCTGTCCTCGGAAGAGCTGACCGGTGTCCTGCAATACATCAAGCAGGCCTTCCGCGTGGAAGAGGACGCCATGATCTTCATCGAAGGCAACCCGCGGAATTTCACGGCAGACAAGCTGGAGGCCTTGGCTTTGCAGGGCCTCAACCGGATCAGCGTGGGGGTGCAGACCTTTCAGGAAGAGCTGGCCGAAGTGCTGGGGCTGTATCACAGTGTCGAGGATTCATTCGCGTTAGTGAAGAATGCGCGTAACAGCGGCATTGAGAATGTCGGCATTGACCTGATGTACAATCTGCCGGGCCAGACGCTGGATCAATGGCGGGCGGATATCCTCACCTCCATCGAGCAGGAGATTGACCATATCTGCGTGATTTCCTTCTGTGTTGTCCCGCATACGCAAATTGCCTCGCGTATAGCGGAAGGGAAGATCCCGGGCATCGGGGATGTCTACCGGGAGATCGAGCTGTATACCATCGCCAAGGAGATGCTGCTGGAAGCCGGGTATGAGCAGTACAGCGTCATCGATTTCGCCAAGCCGGGCAAGACGGACCGGCACGCCACCCTGTACTTCTCGGAGCAGTCGCATATGATCGGGATCGGCGCGGCCGCTTTTGGCATCATCAACGGCTATATGTATATCAACAGCGGCAATCTGAATGAATATATGACCCGCGTGCAGGACGGGCTGCTGCCGGTCAATTGCGGGGAGAAGGCGGATGAGCGGGAGCTGGCGCACGGGGCCATGGCTAAGGGGCTGCGGATGCTGTCCGTTAACCGTGCCGGGTTCGTGAAGATGTTCGGGCAGGAGCCGGAGGAGCTGTTCCCGGAGACGATCGAACGTCTGGTGCAGGACGGGCTGCTGATTCAGGATGCGGAAGGGATTCGGCTGACTGAGGACGGCATTATATGGGGCAACAATGTGAGCAAGCAATTTTTCTCCGCAAAATATGCGGATTACGGGCTTCAGCACCGGATGAAGCTGGCCAAGGGACGCCCGGTGCAGTCGGTACAATCGGTACAGTCGGTACAATCATAAGGAGGGTATAGCTGATGAGCGATATGTTGATGAGAGTTAATCCGCAGGTGGGGAACGCTTTTGAGAGCATGTGCAAGTCGATTGAGGACACGGGGACGCTTGACCCCAAGGTGCGGGAATTGATCCGGCTGGCTTGCGTGGTTACAGACCGTTCTGCCTACGGCATCCGGCTGCATGCAATGAAGGCTTATGAGTTGGGGGCGAGCGCGGAGGAAGTGACAGAGACGGTGATGAATTGTCTGCCTGTGGCAGGTATTGAGGCGGTCTCTTCCGGTCTGGCTGCGGCCTTGTCGGCAGTGGAAGCTAAGCGGGGTGTTCATCATGTCGGTTAAGACCACGGCCTACGAACGCTTCTACAACGTCTATCCTCATAGAGATCCAATCTGTGTGTCCCACTATCCGAACCCTGTGACCGAGGTTGCCCCCGCTGATATCTATGGAACGATGGGCCTTGGCGGCCAGCCTCCGGCGGATAATGTGGGCGCAGTCTATGTGCATGTTCCCTTCTGCGCGTCCGTCTGCATCTTCTGCCCCTTCAACAAGATGGCCTATCAGGAAAAGCAGGTGGAGCAGTACATGGAGGCCGTCAAGGCCGAAATCGGCATCTATGCCTCTTCTCCGTATGGTTCGCAGTCCACGATCAGTGCGGTGACGTTCGGGGGCGGTACGCCTTCGGCTCTGTCGGCTGAACGGATGGTGGAGATGCTGAAGAGCGTCCAGGCGAGTTACCGGGTGACGCCGGATGCGCAGATCTCTTTTGAAGGCAGCCCGGCCACCTTGACGCTGGAAAAAATGCAGGCCATCCGCGCCCAGGGGGCGAACCGGATCAGCATCGGCATCCAGACCTTCAACGACAAGATGGGGCATCATCTGCGGATGAGCCATGATTCCAAGCGGGCCTTCGAGGTGCTGGAGGAAGCGAAGGAAGCGGGCTTCGAGAATATTGGGATCGATCTGATGTACAACCTGCCCGAGCAGACCATGGAGGAGTGGCTGGAGGATGTCCGCACGGCGGTGCGGCTCGGCATCGACCATATCACGGTATTTTCACTGTGTGTAGTACCCTTTACTGCCCTGTTCAAAATGATCAAGGAAGGCAAGATTCCGCCTACCGGCAGCGTCGAGCTGGAAGTGGATATGTATCTGGAAGCCAAGCGGCTGCTCCAGGAAGAAGGCTATGTCCAGTACAGCGTGTGGGATTTCGCCAAGCCGGGCTTCGAGGACCGGCATGTTCTCTTGTACTATACCCAGCAGAAGGATCTGTTCGCGCACGGTCCGGCGGCCTTCGGGTACGTCAACAAGCTGATGTATATCAACCAGGGGGATATCCAGGAGTACAGCGACCGGCTCCAGCAGCAGTTCCTGTCCGTCTTCATTGCCAGTCAGGCAGATGATTTGGAAGCGATGCACGGGATGATGGCCAAGGGTCTGCGGATGCTCTCAGTGAAGCGGAAGGATTTCGCCGGAATGTTCGGATATCAGCCGGAGGAGGTCTTCGGTCAGACGATCGATGATCTGGTAGCCAAAGGCCTGCTGGAAACGGATGACCATGAGATCCGCTTGTCGGACAGAGGGATTGTCTGGGGCAACAACGTCTGCAAGGAATTCTTCTCGGAAGCGAACCAGCAGACCTTCGAGAGCCGTGTGAAGCTGGCACGCGGACAAAAGCCGGCTGAGGCTGCCGGAGAGGAGCTGAAGGGATGAAGCTATCTGTCGGTACCAACTTTGATGACCGGTTGCCCATCCTGCTGAAGGATTCGCATGTGGATGTCTTCTACGGTAAGCTATCCTCTGATCTGGTGGGCGGCGGGAGACCGACCTTCGCGCTGCCAACGATTGACCGGGCGAGGGTGGAAGAGCATGTGAAGCTCCTTCATGCCTATGGCTTCAAATTCAATTATCTGCTGAATGCCACTTGTCTGGATAACCTGGAGACCACGAAGGACTTCCATTACCGCCTGCGCGAGCTGCTGGAATGGATCGGCACGCTGCAGCCGGAATATGTGACCGTATCCCTCCCGATGCTGATTGATATGGTGCGCACCGCGCTGCCCGATGTGAAGATCAGCCTGTCCACCTTCGCCAATGTGAATACGCTGCGGCAGGCACAGTATTTCGAGGAAAAGGGCGTCAGCGAGATTACTCTGCCCGAGAGCCGGAACCGCGACTTCGCCTTCCTGGAGAGCCTGCGCAAGAATACCCGCTGTGAGTATCAGCTCATTGCGACCAATGACTGTATGCTGGACTGCCCGATGCGCCACAATCATGCGAACTTCCAGAGCCATGCTTCGCAGTGCAATCATGTAACGGAGGGCTTCGCGCTGGATTATTATATGCTGCGCTGTACGGAGCGCAAGCTCCAGCATCCCGAGGAGCTGCTGAAGTCGCAGTGGATTCGCCCGGAGGATATGCATATCTATGAGGAGCTGGGCTATCACAAGTTCAAGCTGACCGAGCGGATGAAGACCACGGAGAAGATTGCGGCTACCGCGCAGTCCTATTCGCAGCGGAAGTATCAGGGGAACCTGCTGAGCCTGCTTAATTCGCGGATGGCAGAGGCCGACTTCGAAATGCCCAACTTCTCGAAGAATATCAAGGAGGAGTTCGCTCCGTCCGAGAAAATGAGACAGGTCTACCGCCTGCTGTTCAGCTTCCAGGCCAGCATCGACAACGAGAGCCTGGAAGGCTTCCTGGAGGGCTTCCGCTCGAAGCGCTGCGACCGGATGGACTGTGACAAGTGCGGCTACTGTGCCGAATGGGCCAGCCGGACGGTGTCCATGGCGAAGCCCGGGGACGAGGCGCTGAAGGAATTCGAGCAGCTGTTCGCGGCGCTGGCTTCGGGAAGCTTCTTCGATTCGGCGGCCGGAGGAATGAAGGTGGCCTGGAGCGCGGAAGGCGAGAGTCTGTTCGACGCGGTCATCGGGCGCAAGCCGGAATTCATCCGCGATATGGCCGGGCCTGAGATCCGTAAGAAGGCTGAGGAGCTGGCAACGGCGCGCGGAAGTGCCCAGGTCTTAAGGCAGGATGTCGCCAAAGCGAACGTACTGTGTACCCCGGCAGACTTCCGGATGTTCGCGCTCAGCGATCTGCGGTCGCTGGGCTTCGATACGGCTGAGCTGGACTTAGAGGAGGCGGCCGGATGAAGAAGATCATCGGGCTCGCCGGGTCCATGAAGAAGCGCCACAGCTCCAGTGAATACCTGCTCTCTGTTGCGCTTGAAGCCGCAGCGGAGCAGGGGGTGCAGACGGAGCTGCTGCGGCTGAATGATTACAACATTCTGCCCTGTGACGGCTGCGGCAATTGCATGAACGGCAAGCACTGCCACCTGCTGAAGGACCCGGAGGACCAGTTGACGGAGCTGTACGACAAGCTGAAGGAGGCGGACGGCTTCGTCTTCGCCTCTCCGGTCTATGCGCTCTCGCTTCCGGCCGTCTGGAAGAACTGGATCGACCGCTGCGAGCCTTGCAGCGACGAGGATCTGGACTTCGAGTACTACAATTATGACCGGGTAGCCGGGGTGAAGGGCAAGGCGTTCAAGGGTAAGGTCGCCGGACAGATTGTTGTCGCAGCGGGACCGGGGCATGAATGGGCGCTGGCCTCGCTGATGCCCTGCTTCACGGCGATCAAGCTGTCGATGATTGCCAGCGCAGGCATCAGCCTGATTGAATATGACGGGCAGCCTGGCATCCGCAAGCGCTCCTGGAGCAAGCCGATTGAAGAAGCGGAGGAGGCGAAGATGATGGCCCGGGCTGTCGGGATGCGGGTGGCCTCCTCCCTGGGCTTCTCTTACTTCGACCTTCCCGGGCAGTCGGGAGGGGGGCAGGTGAACGGTGATCCGGGGGAGAGCCACGGGCAGGGGCAAGGGCTGGCGAGCCTGGAGCAAAGCGAAGCCTGGCCTGCCTTCACTGTACAGGACGTCCGGGATGGGGAGGTTACGCTCGGTGAACTCGCTTCGATTCAGCCAAGGATCTTCGTCATCGGCGATCAGCAGGCCAGCCTCCGCTGCGGGCCGCTGCTGGAGCAGCTGAAGCGGCAGTTCGGCGGGACCGCAGACTGTGCGCTGATTGCGAGGGTGGGGCAGCTGCCCCACTTCATCACTCATGAATTCGTGAAGGAGAAGACAGGCCAGACTGTTCCCGGCTTCACGCTGTACTATGACTGGGAGGATAAGCTGGCCTCGCGCTGCACCCTGGCGCCCGGACAGCCGGCCATTCTGGTAGGCAGAAGCCCCGGGGAGTGGCGGTTGTTTGCAGTGGATGAAGCAGACGGCCGGGATATAGACCGGGTCGTGGACTATCTGGAGGAAGCTGTCGTATGAGCGGCCCGGCCGGGAAGTTCAAGGGAGGATACAAATTACATGTTGAAGACTAAAGGGATACCTTTACATCACACTGTTCAGGGTACCGGAGAAGCCGTGCTGTGCCTGCACGGTAACCGCGACTCTTCGCTTGTCTTCCGGGATTTGGCCATGGCGCTTGCGCCTCATTATCAGGTGTTGTGCGCGGACTTGCGCGCACACGGCCAGTCGGAATACGCCGGTCCTGCCTTCACCCTTGAGGACATGGTCGATGATATTCTCAGGCTGCTGGATGAGCAGGGGCTGAAGCAGGTCTCGATCATCGGGCATTCCCTGGGCAGTACGCTTGCTCTGCTGCTCTCCGCTCGTGAGCCAGACCGGGTGAAGAAGCTGGTATTGATGGGGGCTGCGGCCACCTTCGCGGTTCCGTTCAAGCGGCCGGAGCACGGGGAAGAGATTACGCCGGATGCTGTGCGGCAGACGAATGCGGCGGCGGTTCCGTATTTTTTCACCGAGGGGCATGAAGCAGTTCAGCATCAGATTCTGGAGGGCTGGTCCCGGCTGCCTGCCGCGACCCACCGTCTGATGATTCAGATTAAGCATCCCGACCTGCGTCCGGTCCTTCAGGGCATCCGGCAGAGATCGCTGATTATTACCGGGGAAGCGGACCGGATTACGCCGCTGCACAAGGCGCTGGAGCTGAACCGGTATTTGCCGGACTCCCGGATGCATACGGTTCCAGGCGCCGGACACTTTATGTTTCTTGAGGCGGGCGGGGATGTAGCTGCTGCCACGCTCACTTTTCTTAAGGGGGAGTGAGCATGGGCAGAGTGCTGCTGATCTCGGCGAATACGGAGAAGCGGCCGCCTGTATTCCCGCTGGGTCTTAGCTATATTCATGCCAGTCTTGTCGCTTCCGGCTGGGAAGCAGGCATGCTGGACATGACCCAGCTGGAGTATAACCGGGAGACCGTTACGGATTACCTCAATGCCTATATGCCGGATTATGTCGGTCTATCCATCCGCAACCTCGATAACTGCTGCATGCAGTACCCCCGGAGCTTCGTGGACCAGGTCTGTGCGTTGGTCGATTGGGTCCGGGGATGGAACTGTACCGCCCGCATTATTCTGGGAGGGGCGGGCTTCTCGCTTCTGCCCCGGCAGTGGCTGCAGGAGACAGGAGCCGATTACGGCATTGTCGGAGACGGCTGTGACAGTATCGTGGAGCTGCTGGGCCAGCTGGAGGCGGGGCAGGTGCCGTCCGCAGTGAGCGGGCTGATGTTCAGAACAAGGGCCGGGGAATGGAATTACTGGTCGCCATATGCACCGGAGCAGCTGGATCAGGAGTATTTCCCGAGCCGCAGCGGATTTCTGCACAGCTATGATGTAGAGCGCAAGGTCCGCCATAATGTATTGACCAAAAGAGGCTGTGCGCTAAGCTGCACCTATTGTGCTTACCCGTCACTGGAGGGCCGGGCGGTCCGCCTGCGCTCACCGGAGGGGGTGGCCGATGAGATTGAGCAGATGGCGCTTCAGTATGACATCGGTTCATTTGACTTCGTGGACAGTGTCTTCAACTATCCGCTGGAGCATGCCGAAGAAATCTGCCGCGAGCTGATCAAGCGCACGCTTCCGTTATCCTGGGGCTGCTTCCTGAATCCGCGGTTCTTCACGGCAGCATTCGCCGGGCTGCTTAAGCAGGCCGGGTGTACGGAGGTGGAGTTCGGGATTGATTCCGGCAGCGATATCTGCCTCAGATCCTTCAAGAAGAATTTCCGGCAGGGCGAGATCCGCAAGGTGGTCCAGCTCTGCCGCAGCCAGGAGCTGAACTTCAGCTTCTGCCTCCTGATCGGGGGACCGGAGGAGACACCGGAGACCCTGCGGGAGACGCTGGATCTGATGGAGGAGCTTGCGGTGCAGCGCATCTTCGGCTTGTTCGGCATCCGTATTCTGCCGTCCACCGATATGTATAGCTATGTGGGTTCGCCGGAGCCGGATGATCTGCTGCATCCGAAGTTCTTCATGTCCCCGCAGCTGAGTCTGGAGCAGGCGAACCGCATCTGTGCGCCGTACCGGGAACGCAACCCCGACTGGATGTTCATATGAATGAGGAAGACAGGGTGGAGTGAAGCATGAGAATCCTAGTGGTGTCTACGAATACACTGCTGAAGCCGCTGCCGGTCCTTCCCGTCGGTGCGGGAATGGTCTACTCGGCTCTGACCGCTGCCGGATTCAGGACACGCTTTCTGGATCTGGCTTTTGTGGCTGAGCCGCTGGAGGCGCTCCGCGGGGAGCTGCTGGTCACCGGAGCGGATCTGATCTGCCTCTCGGTGCGCAATATCGATAATCAGGTGATCCAGCGGCCGGAGAGCTATCTCTCTTTCTTACAGCAAGTCATGCAGGTATGCCGTACTTGCAGTTCAGCCAAGGTACTGCTTGGCGGGGCTGCAATGCTGGTGATGCCAGGCGAGCTGGTGAAGGAGCTGGGGGCAGATTACGGCATCAAGGGGAGCGGGAGCGAAGCAGAAGCGGTACGGCTGGCCCGTGAGATCGAGCGGGGGCTGGCCCCGGAGACAGGTACGGTTCGTAATGCAGATCCCGCCTATCATCCGGTGTACAGCCGTATTCCGCCGAAGCTGCTGTTCGCTCCGCAGTATTTTATCCCGAACCCCCGCATCAAAAAAGCCTCGATGGGCTATCAGGCCTCCAGAGGCTGCAGCCGGCACTGCATCTATTGCTCGGAGGGCTACATGAATGCCGGCGCCTGCCGGATTCCTGCGGAGCAGTTCAGCGAAGATATGAAGATTCTGGAGAACGGCTATCAGGTGCATAACATCACTTTTGTAGACGGGGTGTTCAATCATGAGGTGGAGGAGACGGTGGAGTTCTGCAGGCTGATCGGCCGCACAAGCCCCTCGCTGGAATGGAGCTGCGCTCTGACTCCGGCCCATATTACTGAGGAGCTGATCCGCTCGCTGAAGGAGACCGGCTGCCGCTTCGTAGACATCGGGGCCGACTCGGGTTCGCGGCAGATGCTCCGGCAGATGGGCAAGCAGTTCACCCCGGAGCAGCTGATTGAGCTGGGACGCCTGCTGGAGCACTATCAGCTTCCCTATTCGGTATCGCTGCTGTTCGGCGGGCCGGGAGAGAATGCGGATACGGTACAGGAGACAGTACAGATGGTCAATCAGATGAACCCTGTGTATATTCTGGCCAGCCAAGGCATCCGTGTCTACCCTCACACCGCACTATACCATATTGCTCTACAGGAGCAGGTGATCCGGGCTGAGGATAACTTGCTTTTTCCAGCCTACTATCAGTCCAAGAATTATAGTGCTGACCTGCTAACCGGTGCTCTGTCAGCTTCACGCCATATTTATAAGGATATGCTTATGAATTCAATTGGAGGAAGGACTTGATAGAATGAACAAGCCTGTGTATCCGTTCCGGGAGATCGGGATCGGACATTATCCTATGGGGAACACTCCGGTGTCACCGGAGGACAGCAAGCGCCTGCCGTCCTTGATGAACCTGAATCAAGCTGCGGCAAGCTCCAAGCTGGCCTATGTACATATTCCGTTCTGCGATTCCATCTGCCCATTCTGCCCGTACCCCAAGGCGTTCAACGAGCAGGGAGCCCGCCAGGAATATCTGACTGCGCTGTTCCGCGAGCTGGAGATGTACGGGGAGACGCCGCAGATCCGCAATTGCTCGGTGGAGGCGCTCTACATCGGCGGCGGGACGCCCAGTGTACTGGACGAGGAAGAGATCACCGCTCTATTCGAGCAGCTCCAGGCCACGCTTCCCCTGCACAGCGTTGAGGAAATCACGTTCGAAGGCAATCCCGCCTCGTTCACCGCTGCCAAGCTGAAGCTGCTTCAGGCGCTTGGGGTGAACCGGATCAGTCTCGGGGTGCAGACCTTCAACGATGAGCTGGGCAGACGCCTTGGGCTGCTTCAGACCGGTGAGGATTCCCTGCGCAGTATTCAGGATTCCAGAGCAGCCGGGATAACCAATGTCAGCCTGGACCTGATGTACAATCTGCCGGGCCAGACGATGGAGGAATGGCTGGAGGATCTGGCGAAGGTAGTAGAGCTGGACATTGGCCATGTCACACTATTTCCGCTGAAGATCATCCCCGGCTTCGGTCTGGCTAAGCGCATTGCCAGCGGCGAGCTTCCGGCCTGCGGCGGTCTTGAGCTGGAACAGCAGATGTATGTGGAGGCTTGCCGTTATCTGGAGTCGCAGGGCTATTCGGTGGAATCGACGTATGATTTCGTACGGCCGGGAGGCCATCATGTGTATAGCCGCAAGCATTTCGACGATTACCTGGACCTGCTCTCGGTGGGGCTGGGGGCGTTCGGCGATGTGGGCGGCTATGCCTACCAGAATGTGAAATTACTCCCTGAATATGTGAAAAAAGTTACATCCGGCGACCTCCCCATTGCTTTAGGCTACGAAGTGAAGGCAGAGGATCTGCCCAACCAGTTCCTGGCGATGGGCCTGCGCCGTACAGCGGTTGACCGCCAGCAGTTCCGCCGCAAATTCGGCGTTTTCCCGGAGGAGCATTTCCCGGAGCTGTTCGATAAGTTCGTGAAGGAAGGGCTGGTGGAGATCCGCGAGGACACGATTGCGCTGACGCGTTTCCACGGGCTGTTCTGGGGCAACAATGTATGTAAGGAGTTCTGTGAGGAGCAGATCAAGATGGCTTTTCCAAAATAATGGAGGGGTACTGGAATGAACAGTAAAATGAGCAAAAACGTCTTCTACGGCGATCTTCGCGAGGCCGGGAAGTATGCGGAGCTGGAGCAGCGCCTGATGGGCGAGTCGAACCTGCCGGGGCCGCGGGCCAATCTGGGGGCGGCTTCCGCCTTCGCGGACGCCTTCGCGTCCGACTGGGTGACGGATGAAGCGTGGGAGCTGGTGGTGGCATGGAGCGTCAAGACGGAGGCGGAAGCGCCGACCGACGATGCCCGCGAGTTCCTGCCGTTCTGCGCGCTCCAGGCGATGGGCAGCTATTACCGCTATGCGGAGCCTGCCCGCCGGGAGATCATTCTGGAACGTTGCCGGGCGGCGATGAATGACGCCCGCTGGCGGATGCGCGAGGCGGCAGCGATGGCGCTGCAGCGCATCGGGGAGCAGGACTTCAGCGCGCTCCGCGCACTGTTCGACGGAATGAAAAGCACGGCTAACGCGCTGGAGCAGCGGGCCTTCGTCGCCGCCCTGGCCCACCCGCCGATGCTGAAGGAGCAGGCCAATGTCTTGTATGCGCTGGAGCTGTCCGAGGAGATTCTTGACCAGATTGCCGCCAGACAGACCCGCTACGGTGCGGAAGAGTTCCGCGTCCTCTCCAAAGGTCTGGAATACGCACTTAGTGTATTCGTGGAACGTGCGCCCGAGCAAGGCTTCCGCATGCTCGCCAAGTTCGCAGTGACTGATGACAAGCGCATGCAGAAGATCGTGAAGTCCAACCTCGGCAAAGCCCGCCTGGCCAAAAAATTCAGCCAGGATGTGGAGCGCATTCAGGTGTTGATGAATGCTTGATGGGGGATGGGAGGGCGATTGAGGACCTTCGAGTGCCCAATCTGCTCCTTAACAGACCGGAGGGCCGTTCTTTTCAAGAAAAGGTACCTTTTTGCCGGTCTGCGGACTGGAGTGCGCTTATTGCCTCTCTGCGAACCCTCTCAGGCGAATAACCTGCAAATAAGGGCCCTGCAGTCCGCTGGGGAGAGTGGGAGAAAGCACTATGCTGAGGGCATAGCCAAGTAGAGGTAACAGAGATAGCCGGCCTGCATACTTAAGTATGCGGTCCGGCTTATTTGCAATGTGTTGGATACTCCAGCCGATACTGTTTAAATTCGTTGTATTGGGAAAGGAGGCGTGGATTATGAACAATAAATCTCTTGTAACCGGTGCATCTTTAGGCTTGTGTTTTGGTGTGGTATTTGGTGCAGCTCTCCATAGTATTCCACTAGGCATTACTTTCGGGATTATCTTTGGGGTTGTCTTCTCCATGACGGTAAAACCTAAAGCTAAAGATGAATGATTGTCTCCTGCGTGGGGCTGTAACAGCCCCTCTTTTTGTATGCTTTCATATAGGATTTTCACTTCAAAAGGGGGTTGCTCCAGCATGGAGCCCGTTTGGACTAAGCAGTGGTAGATCCTGATTCTCGATGCTCTCTGTGATAAGATAGGTTAAAAACCGTAGAGGATAGGATGTCATGAAATCATTAAAGCAGTTCATTGTTTTCGGATCATGTCTATTTTAATGTTATTGCCAAGTTAGCGGCTGCAATCTAAACGATTGAAAGTAATTGAGCTGTAAACACTAAATGATATGGGTGAGGAGAAATGACAAATGATTCAGTCCATTGTACATATTGCTCTGGTCGTAAACGATTATGATGAGGCCATTGAATTTTATACAAAAAAGTTGAATTTCACAGTAGTAGAAGATACATATCAGCCGGAGCAGGATAAACGGTGGGTGGTGATTTCGCCTCCTGGCTCAGTTGGGACTACGATCTTGCTTGCCAAGGCGTCCAAACCTGAACAAGAGCAATTTGTCGGTAATCAAACGGGTGGGCGGGTATTTCTGTTCCTGAACACGGATGACTTTTGGAGAGATTATAAGGATATGGTCTCTAAGGACATTGAATTTGTTAGAGAGCCCCAAGATCAATCGTACGGAAAAGTAGCTGTCTTTAAAGATTTATACGGGAATTTATGGGACCTGCTGGAGTTGAATGAGAATCATCCGATTGCTAAACGTGTTAGGTGATATCTCATGAATTTAAAACGAATGATTATAGGAATTGCAGTCCTGTTTAATATCAACTCGGCTTCAAAATGAAACTTGATTCCTTACTGTATTTCTTCCAAATCTGATGAGTGAGGAGATTAAAAATGACTGAACAAACAGTTTGCACGGCAAACGGGAATTGAGATTTTGGCTGTACTACAAACAGCTTTAGATACACTGGATAAGGTGAAACGGGTGGTTGAAATTCAGGGCCTTGTTAATGCGGTAGCCAGTTTTGAAGAGCATCATAAAGTGCTAAATGGGTGTTCTGATCTGATGCTGGATGTTTTCGGAGAAAAAGGTATCCATGCCCGTTCAGTCTTTGGAAGCTGTTTCGGTTAGGTTGCGTAGTATACATGAAGAATACGTAAATAATTAGTGAATAATTAGAACTAACTGATGATTTTCAGGATATAGAATTATGGAGAATACTTGCTGTAAAGACAGCTCAAGAATTATTGAAGAAGTACAAGAAACATCTTATTGTTCCTAGGACAATATATAAAGCTGTACATTTCGAGTACATTTACAACGGTTTTAAAAGTATGGATCGAGAAGTTTTTCATTTTTGTCTCTTGGCATCCGAAAACACAATTAAAAAACGTATTGAAAAACGCGGGAACACTTATGATGCTTGGTACCAACAGCATACAAAAGCAGGTGTAGCTACATTTAATGAGAGTAGATTTCAAGAACATATAGAAACTGACCATAGAGAAACTGAAGAAATCATTGAAATAATTTTAAGAAAAACTTCAGGATCAATGTATAAGCTGCCGCTACAACATACCTAATGCTACAAGTCGTATGAATTAAGCACTGGCGTGACCTCCAGGCACAAGCTTCTCACAGTCTTCATGACAAGATTGTCCCCGTCAAAAACAACATTGGATATACTGAGGGTCACTTCATCTTGTGTCTCTGACGTCACAGCTGAGCCAGCCGCGCTGCTTGCAACTCTATTCGCCAACACAGAACTGGAGCCAGTGAGGCCGCTGGCAGAAGCCTGCCCGGAAGTCCCGTTGCCTGCATAAACAGAAAGCCCGCCCCCTGCAACCGTCATACCTAAGGTGAGTATCAATGTTATTACTGTTTTTATAGAATAATACCGAGAAGCTATTTCGTGACATGAATTCACAACGTATGTCTTAATGGGGGTCAGCAATATGAAGCTTTGGCCGATGAAATTCATTTCAGTTCTAACTTGTTTTGCATTGACGGTATGCGGATGTGCTGGCATGAAAAGCAAGGGCACGGAGCATGTTACGGCAAGTGATTTCATTATTCCCTTGAACGTTAGCGAAGTGTTGAAGCGTCCAGAGACTGGGGTTATTGAATATTTTCAAAACCGTCGTGAAGATTTTGATATTCTAGGCGGTTATCTGTTAGAGAATGAAAAAGTGTTCCAGACTCGGCCTGTCATACTTCAACAAGATTATTCCATCGAGAACATCCAAGACCCTGAAATTCAACAAATCGCTCAAACATTGTTTCAAGAAGGTGTTGTAAAAAGGATATCCTCCTTAAATGATGACCCTAGTAAAAGTATTGACTTTTTGTGTAATGCCGAAGACAACTTGTATCAGCAAGGCATAACCTATATCAGCCTACCAGAGATGGCCAAAGGCGATCCTTCGAAATTCAGCTATGTGAATGACTATAAGAATCTGGGCGGTGGATGGTACTATTATGTCTTCCATTATGACAAACTTAAAAATGAAGATGAATTTCGGAATCTAGCTTGGGCCCAAATCTCTGAAAAGGAAAGAAGCACCTTAACCACGCCGAAGGAGAAAGCCAAAGTGATCCTAGAGTCTGCAAAAAACGTTGGCTATTGGATTGAGGACAGAAAGTCAGATGTTGTTGTATCCGTTCAATTTGATACGGAAATGAACGGCCCACTGGGACCGATTACAATGTTTTTTGATCCAATGACCAAAGATTTGATCGGGGGCAATCCGCGTTTCTAACAGGCTGGAGTAAAATACGAACCCCGTTTTTATTTAAATCCCTTCCCCAACTCGGTGAACCCGCAGCAGGTTTGTGGTTCCCGCGCAGTCTACAGGGACACCGGCGGTAATGAGCACCAAGTCGCCATTTTGTACGTATCCGGCAGACCTTGCCAGTTCAACGGCGGCTTCTACGGCTGCATCAGTGCTGGAAGCAGACTCGTCGCGGAGCAGAGGAATTACACCCCAGGTCAAAGAAAGGGCATGTAGCACGCTCTCCTTAGTGGATACGGCGATGACTGGTGCAGCGGGCTTGTGCTTGGCGATCATCCGGGCAGTAAATCCGCTTTCGGTTAGGGCGAGAATAGCCCTGGCGGAGAGCGTGAGGGCAGTGCGGACAACAGATTCGCCGATGGCACCTGTTATGTTGATGGCAGTTTCATTACCCATGCAGTTACAGCGGCCATAGCTCCCCAGGACGGACTCAGCGCGGGCGGCGATGCAGGCCATGGTCTCGACGGACTCCAGCGGGTACTTACCTGCGGCAGATTCACCTGACAGCATGACAGAATCGGTGCCATCAAAAATAGCGTTGGCGACGTCACTTGCTTCTGCACGGGTCGGACGCGGGTTCATCTGCATGGACTCCAGCATGTGAGTGGCGGTGATAACCGGTTTTCCGGCCAGATTACACTTCTTGATCATGTCTTTTTGAACCAGCGGCACCTCCTCCACCGGCAAGTCCACGCCCAGATCTCCGCGGGCAACCATTAGTCCGTCGGCTACGCTCAGGATGGCATCCAGGTTCTCAAGGCCCTCGTCATTTTCAATTTTGGCGATGATTTGGATATGGTCGGCCTTGTGTTTACTCAGAATATGTTTAATCTCAAGAATATCTGCAGCTTTGCGGACAAACGATTGAGCGATGATGTCGATATTCTGCTCAACGCCGAACTTGATGTGCAGGATGTCCTTCTCAGTTACACCGGGAAGACTGGTTTTGATGCCGGGAACGTTGACACCCTTGCGCGGCTTCAGCTTGCCGCCGTTCTTGACGAGGCAGGTGATCTCGGTGCCTTCGGACTTTACGACTTCCAAACGCAATAGACCGTCATCAATCAGGATACTGCTGCCGGGCTTCACATCTTGGGGTAACTGCTTATAGGTGACTTGGATGCGGTTCTTCGTGCCGAGCACTTCCTCTGTGGTCAGAACCACTGTTCCCCCTGGTACCAATTCCACGTAGTCCGAGGCCATTTTGCCGATACGAATTTCCGGACCTTTGATGTCAAGCAGGACGGCCACATATTGGTTTAGCTCCTTGGCTGCTTCCCGGATGTGGCGGATGCGCTCTGCGTGCTCCTCCAGCTCACCGTGAGCTAAGTTCAGGCGGGCGACATTCATACCTGCTTGGATCAGCTTACGGAGCATTTCGGGGCTTTCGCTGGAGGGGCCGATGGTACAGACGATTTTAGTTTTGCTCATGAAATTCTCTCCTTCATCGATAAATTATTTTACCTTGTGAAAATTTTCCCTTATCCTTACAATAAAGCATAATGATTCATCAGAAAAATATATATAATTTCGTTCTTCATTAATTTTGATGTAGGAGGCAGGTCATCTTATGAATCTTCATGCCCTTAAAATATTTCACACCATCTCTGAAAAAGGCGGAGTCACCCGCGCTGCGGAGGAATTGCGGATTAGTCAGCCTGCGGTTACGGCCCAGGTACGCAATCTGGAGAAGGAATTAGGCATACAACTGTTAGCCCCCAAGGGGCGTGGTATCTTAGTGACCGATGCGGGTCAGATGCTGGCCAGTCATGCCAAACGATTGTTTGCATTGGAGCGTGAGCTGGATGAGGCAGTCCGTGAATACAAGGCCGGGTTCAGCGGTATCCTGCGGATTGTCGCCACCTATCTGCCTGCTAATCTCCTGCTGCCGGAATGGCTGGCACGCTACAAGCAGGAGCATCCTTCCGTGGAGGTGGTCTTGAATACTGCGAATTCCCGGGAAGCGGTGGAGGGGCTACTACATTACGATGCCGAGGTAGCCGTATACGGAGGCGGCTGGGAGGAGCAACCGGGTATTGAATGGGAGGAGCTTCTGGAGGATGAGCTCTGGTTCATCGTCCCGAAAAACCATCCATACGGAGGAAAGGAAATTACTTTAGCGGAAATGATGAAGGTTCCCTTCATTCTGCGTGAAGAAGGAAGTTCAACCCGGGAGCGTCTCTTCTCTTTATGTCGGGCTTTGAACGTCAGTCCTCCCAAGGTCGGTCTACAATTTAATGGGGTGAACGAGATGGTTCGGGCCGTCATCGCGGGCTATGGAGCTATCTTCATCTCCTCCCTGGCGGTAAGGGACAATGTGGAGCGCGGGGAAGTGGAGCGTGTGATGGTTAACGGCACTTCGCTGCTAAATCCGATTGCCGTCTGTACCCGGAAACAGGAGGCATTGTCGCCAGCGGCAGCAGCATTTCTCTCACTGGTCCGGGAGCAGTCGAAAGGGTGGGCAAGGAATTAACTTTTCGATGGGGCAAATCACACCCTTGTCATTGGTCGATACAGTGTTGAGAGGTTTAGGATTGTGCAGAATTTGGTAGGAGAGGTACAATAAAAACAAGAATCGGCGCGAATGCCAAGCTCCCATGAAATCCCCGGGTCCTTTTCAAGAATTGAAATGGGAAATAGATAGTGAATTGATACGGAG
Organism: Paenibacillus sp. FSL R7-269; assembly: GCF_000517865.1. NCBI lineage: Bacteria > Bacillati > Bacillota > Bacilli > Caryophanales > Paenibacillaceae > Paenibacillus > Paenibacillus sp. FSL R7-269. Next base: position 106,434 of record NZ_ASPS01000047.1, on the reverse strand, counting down.
AAAGCATGAGTTTTGCTGTTTTCCGCTGTCGTACTCCGTGTGGAGCGCATGGCTAGGAGAGTTCGAGGCAAGCTGATCGAGGAGGGGATCGAAGGTTAGTCGTGCTTATCAAGTAACCTAGATCAACAATGAAGGAGCTAACCATGCTAGATTATACAAATACCACAACAGAATTATCTTTAAGCGGCATTGACACTGTAGTCATATCCGTTGGGGCTACAGAGCAATTTGGGCCTTATTTGCCAATGCATATAGACAGTTTGATTGCTGAGCTTTACGCCAATGAATATGGTAAAGCACTAAATGCATACGTTTTGCCCGTTTTACCCTTCAATACCTCGGAAGAACATGCAGCGTTCAAAGGAACAGTGACTGTTAGTCCTAATATTTTGACTGCTATGCTTGAAGATATAATATTGGGCTTGAGAAGACAAGGTTTCAAGAAATATCTCCTATGTTCAGGGCATGGTGGAGCATATTGGTATAACGCATTTATTAAACATATGAATTATAAATATCAAGACATCATTGTTATTTACCCCGGTTATAACGGTTCGTGGGATAATGCAGTGAAGGCCGCTGGATTAGATGGACGCAATGAAATACATGGTGGGTTAACTGGTGTTTGTACGGCAATGTGGTTATGTCCTGAGCTAGTAAAGTTAGAAGCCATGGGCTCTGAAATACCGGAAGAAAACAATAGATATTCCGATTATATTGGCTGGGACAAACTTACAGAGGATGGTAACTGGGGAGTTTTTATCAAAGGACAATACAGTGAAGAAGAGCTTGCTGCAAAAGGAAAGATCTTATGGATGACACTGATTAAAGATCAATGTGATGGATTAAAAGAATATCTCGAAGAAGCCTATGTTAGGAAAATCGGGGAGAAGTACAACTAATGAATACCGTAAACATCCTTTACCAAGTAGCCTTAAATAATGGATAGTAAAAAATCCCACCCAAAGGAGGAGACGTTCCTTAGCGTCACACACCCATCATGCGAGTCAATCGATTACTCTCCATGCTGCTAATCATCTCCGGTCAAGGTACGGTAACGGGCAAGGAGCTTGCTGAGCATTTCGAGGTATCCTTGCGGACGATCTACCGGGATATTGAGAAAATAAGCGAAGCCGGCATACCGGTTGCATCGACCAGCGGCAAGGGTGGAGGATACTATATTATGGACAGCTATAATGTAAGCAATCTCTTTCTTAATGGGGACGAAGCTCATACGTTTGTAGCTGTAATGAAGAATTTACACGGCTTGTTTGGCCGGAACGAAGCTTTTAATGACATTCTGCTGAAGGTTGAACATACCTATAAGCGGGAATCCAATCAGGATAAACTGACTCTGGATTTGTCCCATTTCAGTATGGAAAAGGAGATTAAAGAGTACCTCGGGATTATAAGCGAAGCCATCACGGAGAATAGGCTGCTGGTGTTCGACTACATTAACCGGGATATGGAATACCTGGAGCGGACGGTCGAGCCGGGCTGGATTGACTTTCGTCACGGCCATTGGTATGTGATCGGCTTCTGCCGGGTCAGAAACGACTATCGCAGATTCAAGCTTGTGCGGATCAGACAATTGGAGCTGGGGCCGTCTTTTGCCAAAAGAGATGTGCCGGATGCGCAGATTGCCGAGGTCATTGAACACAATTATTCGCAGGCGGGCATACAGGTTGTGTTGAGATTCACTTCGCGAATTGGCGCGCAGCTTACCGAGTATTTTGAGAAAGAGAAGATTAGCCTGCGTGAAGATGGCTTCTATCTCGTTACGGATACTTTTCCTCATGAGGAGGGTCTGCTGAAATTCATTCTAAGCTTCGGCAGGGAGTGCGAGCTGTTGGAGCCTCGGGGATTACGGGCCGAGCTGCAGCAATATATGCACAATATGCTTTTATCCTACAATGACTGACCCCCTGGTGTCAGTCATTGTATTTTATAGTAGGGATATTGCCGGGAGAAATACATACCGCCGCTATAACTAGGTTAGGAGTGAACCGACTAGATGAAAGCCTGCATTTTGGACGAAGAAGTCAATGAATGGGGTACGAAGGACACACGGACAGAACTGATACACAAGCTGCACAGATTGGAGGAAGAACAGTATATCCTGCGAGAGGGAGAAAGCTTCCAAGACTTCACCGATCTGATGCTGAGGCATATGGGTGACCCGGAGCCTGAGCTTCGTGAGCATATTTACTCTACCTTTTACATATGGCTGAAGCGCGATAATAAGCTCACAGCTGAGGAAATGCGGCATCTATTAACTGTCTTGCTGGACGACCAGCATTTGTTCTACCGGATTGGAAGTGAGGGCGGTCACAGTGTACTAACCAGGGCATTCGCGGTTCTGCCTATCGCTCTTATTATGCAGCGGGACAGGATTCATCCGTTCTTGCCGCCAAAAGACTTCCAGTATCTAAAGCTGTCCTTGCTTCGCTACTATCAGGAGGAGAAGGACCTGCGCGGTTATCTGGCAGCCGAAGGCTGGGCTCATGCCGCAGCTCACGGGGCAGATGCTCTGGAGGAGCTGATCCGCTATGAGGAAAGTGACATTGCGGTGCAGCATGAGGTGTTAGAGGCGATTACAGGAATGCTGCATAACGGTGTTCGGATTTTTGACGAGGAGGAAGACGAACGCATGGCTAGTGTTGTGGAAACGATGATCCGCGAAAAGCTGCTTCCGCAACAGGAGATTGCCGGCTGGATTCATAGCTTGTCGCAGTGCATGGAATGGCCGGATACACGCGCACAGAGAGTCGCCAGAGTGAATGGGAAAAATATCGTGCGCAGCCTGTATTTCAGAACGATTGCCCGGAATGACGGGAATTATCTTACACTCACCAGCGCCATGCTGACGGCTGAAGCTAAATTAAACTGCTTTAACGAGGCAAATCATACATATGGAGGTAACGAAGCATGAGTACTCACTATTATTTCAGTTGGTTTAATGGCATTTTGCCAGAGGGGCTGATGCAATGGTTGCAGGAGGATATTCAAGACAGACAATCGCTTGTTATGATTAGCGCTCAACCCTCTGATTTTGATGATGAACAGATTAACCTTGAGGATATAACGGAATGGACATGGCTCCATCAGGCTAATCTTAGGTTTGATGAGTATCATTTCATCGATTACCGCATGCAGAAGGAAGAGGCCCGGCAATGGATTCAGAACGCGTCGGTCATTTTATTATGTGGGGGATATCCAGTTCAGCAGCATAATTTTTTGGCGGAATACGATTTGACGAATGTGATTAGAAATAGCAATGCAGTTATCCTGGGAGCTAGCGCCGATTCGTTGAACATGTCTGCCAAATGGGTAACCTCGCATAACGCCGCCCATTCAGTGGAAATAGATACAATTCATGATGGGTTGGGCTTTGATCCGTTTGCCTATGAATCACACTCGCAACGCGACTATGCCTCGTTTATCCAAGGCTACCTGTTCCCCTTATCGGAGGAGATCGATGTATATGCGGCAGAGCAGGAGAGTGCGATTCGTGTAAAAGACGGCAAAATCGAAATAATGGGTCCGGTATATTATATATCCCGCTCGAAGATTCAGAGAATAAGCGTATGACCACGGATTAGTATCCGATTGAAGCATTGCTAGACTAATTGTTGCTCCTTACCTCATTGGGTAGTATAATTCTTCCAAATATGATGCGTGAGGAGATTGAAAAATGACTGAACAAACAGTAGATAGTAGAATAGCAACATTAGGAATCGTCCTCCCCAATGCAAGCGAACCAGCAGCTAAGTACGCAAACTTCGTTAAAGTAAACGGGTTATTGTATGTTTCAGGTAAGGGACCTGCTGGAACGCCTAAAGGAAAGTTAGGTCAAGAGTATACAACCGCAGAAGGTTATCAGTTTGCACGGCAGGCTGGGATTGAAATTATGGCTGTACTAAAAGCTGCTTTAGGTACACTGGATAAAGTGAAACGAGTGGTTAAAATTCAGGGCTTTGTTAATGCGGTCGCTAATTTTGAAGAACATCATAAAGTGTTAAATGGTTGTTCTGATCTTATGTTGGATGTTTTCGGAGAAAAGGGTGTCCATGCACGATCAGTGTTTGGAGCTGTTTCGGTTAGAGATAATCTTCCAATCATTATTGATTCAATATTTGAGGTTGAAGAATAAAGGAGAACCCAGGAGGAACCATTGGAATGGACTTTCGGTTAAGACTTGATGGTGCATTAGACGAAATATATGAACCGCTATGGCAGTTACGGATTCAGCTCACCGATGAAGAAAAAGCGCTGCTCCGAAGCAAGAAGGTGCGGCGGCTTCATTACATTCGGCATGGAGGAGCTTCTTTCATCAATACCCACCATACCTACAGCCGCTTACAGCACACGTTAGGTGTATTTGCGCTTATAGCGCATTTTGAGCCGGATAATCATACGTTGCGGGCAGCAGCATTACTGCATGATATCGGGCATGCGCCTTTCAGTCATACACTAGAATCCCTTCCAGGCGTGGATCATCATGAATGGACGCGGGAGGCCGTGTTTTCACAGGAGATTGTCGACATCCTAGTCCGTGCAAATATTCGTACAACTGATGTTATGGGCTATATAGATGGATCAAAGCGAAGCCTATTGAGGAACAAGGACGGAATTCTTCATGCAGATCACCTGGACTCCTGGGTCAGAAGTGCATTTGTCGGCGGTTATCTGACTATTTCGACTAGTGAACTTTTTGAAGCGATGAGCTATACAAATGAAAATCTCCAGTTCACACTCGAAGCTGGCAAGCAGGTCACCGAGCTCATATGGGAAGAAGCTCGTATGCAAGCTTCCCCGGCTAACATTGGCGTAAACGCGATCATGAGGAGGCTGGTGAGCCGCTTAGTACATAAGGACGCATTCGAAGCAGCGAAGTTGCCAATCATGATGGATACGCATATCGAGCAGTTGCTTTATAGTGATCCAGACACACGGGAAGAGTATGAGAAGTTGCTCATGGAATCATGGCGAATTCGTGTGTCGCGGGAAAAGCCTGCTTTTCCAGTGGAAACGGCAGTACTGAGTAAGCTCTATCTCGCAATGCCGCTCATCCAAGGTATGTTGATCACCGAATGTTCGCAAGACTGCCTCGCTACGATCAACCAGCTTACAGAGCTGCTAGGCACGTACTACGTTTGGTGGGAGCTTTAATATAGGATGAATCAACATCACGGTGCTGATAAACCTTTCTCGAATAATCACACTCTGGGCTTCTATGCATATAATTGATGATGTGATTATTTACATTTCTGGAGGTTAAGCTCATGAATAGGATTTATCCGTATTGGTATAGATCACAATTTGTCCCCGTTTGGGCCACTACAACACAAGAAGCACTTGAACTAATAAGGAATGCGGTACAAGGTGAACGGAATGATGAACTTTTTTATGATCAACTCATCAAACTGGCTCCGAACCAAGAACAAGTTAACGTGATTACCTCTATCCGGAATGATGAAAGAGGACATAATCAAATGTTTCGGCAAATGTATAGGGAATTAACAGGACATGAAGTTACAGGAGTTAGCAACGAAGCTCCGGATAATGTTAATTCATATATTGCCGGGTTGCAACAAGCCTTCCAAGGTGAATTATCTGCTGTTGAGAAATATCGAAAGATATGGTTCGGTCTTCCGTACGGCATTTACAAGGATACTCTGTATGGCATTATTCTGGATGAGCAAAAACATGCGGCTAAATATAACAATCTCCTGCTGCAAAACTTAGCTGCGAATCAGTTCTGATATCCCACGCACGGATAGGCCTCTTCTCTCATAGGGAGCGAAGGGGCCTCTTCGCTGATTAATACGCGTCTAGTTTTCACTGGCAGTATCTGTTACGTGTGCATTAACACATTTTATTAATGAAACCTACCATTGGGATAATTCGTATTAATGGAAAAATATTCTGTTGAGGATGGTTATTATGATTCAAGAAAACACAACTTGTAAAGCTTGTGGAGGTACTACCTTTGCTAAAGGTGAAGTGAACGCTGTGGATGCTAGATTAATGCCGATTGGTAAAACATTTTCTTTTGGCTCCCCGGTTATATATACATTTTGTAAAAAGTGCGGAGAAGTAGTCTCCATTAGAGTTAAAAATCCGGATAAATTTTGAACATAACATTACAGCTTCATGTTTCAACTCACAAAAGAAAGGTGGAATTATTTGTAACTTGGAGGTGTGGCACTTGACTAATAATCAATTAGTACCAGTTATTCTTGCGTTCCTCGCGGCTATTAGTTGTTGGACTGTGTTCCTAAGTAAGCGTAAGAAAAAGTAAATTGGTTTTTAGAGGGGAGATCCAAGCCCCCCCAGTGCATGGTAGCATGGATTATATGCACTGCGCATACGTATACCAATTTTTGTAGCTGTTTTTATTAAGCCCCTGGCGCTCAGTAACTTGTTTGTATCATTGTTCTTTCAATATATAATGGTTATGTGTCCTCTCCTTCGAGGGAGAGGGAGGTTAACCCTCCCACAATCCTTGTCCTCGGATTCTTCGTTCTCTACCCTAATTCGAGCGTTGCAATAAATGTATTGCAACCCTTTATTGTAATGGTATATATTGTATTTATATACCTTGTTGGAAGGATGATTTAACATGACTCGAAGCCAAAGTACATATTTCACGATATGGCTATCTGCTTTAACTATTTTTTTGACTCTCGATTTTATGTATATCGAATATCGTGCTATTATGTTTGGTTTAACGACTTTTAGCTGTGCCGTTGGTTTCTTTAGACACAAGAATGCTTAAACCTGGCTTATATCAGGCTTTTTTATTTACCTGTTCTCGCGGTCCTGAGTGTCATACAGATGATTCCAAACGATTTGATAGCTAACCTGCAATCCCTTGATCTTCGTCTCATTAACCGCTCAACCTCCGCTGCGTCTTCGACCGGCTTAATTCCGCGTGTCTTGTACATTTGAATCATCAGATTGCGCAGTCCAACATACGGCTGTAACCACGGGTTGTGCTTCGCGAACTCCTGAGAGCTTTTGTCGATGGTCACAACCGGGCAGATGATACAACCAGTAAGCGCGCCGCATGGGTCGTCATTCTTTTCGCCGGCTCAAGCCTTACGCTGCCGCAATCCACATTCTATGAAGGTCTTCTGCTTATAGTCCATGGTTTCACTCCTTTCTGTTACGCCGTATGCCAGGCATTAAGCTAACAGACAGATTAGTGAAGCAAAAGGTCTTAAACTTTTCTCACATTGAAAATGAGCAATATGGTATATTTAGGCAAAATGTCATATGAATGGGTGAACAAATTGACGTTAATAAATAACTACCTCCTAAGATTGGTACAAGAGACTGTAAAGAAATATATAGATCCTAATGCAGAAGTTGTAAGTATTGAAAGCACGCCTATTAGTATGGGCTTACAAGCAGTTGAGTTAATGCGCCATAGTGTACAATTGAAGATACTTGACGAAACATCGAAGTGGTCCCTTGTTTCAAAATATGCAACCATGATAGAACGACAGGTATTGACGAGGCTTTACTCCCAAGGAGCAAGTGTACCTTTTTCTTTTTCCTATGGTTCTGAATTAGATGAAAGGTTTCTTATTTGCATACAGGATGTTGATTATCAAACAAACTATAGTAACATAAATGTTAGTTTACTTCAGAAGAGTGAAACGAAGGCACTAGCCTACATTCACGCCTCTAACTTTGGCCAAAGAAACGAACTTTCATGGTTACCTGAAGTAGACAGCTTATATATAGAAAAGACGATATTCGAGTGGTGGAGACCCCAATGGCAAGCTGCTAAGAAAAATGAACAGTTTATAGATATCTTCGGGCATTACATCCCCTTAGTGGAAGCTGTTGCTGATACGATTATTGAGGATATTAAACATGTAATAAATGATGAAAGCAGCCAAACGTTAATTCATAACGACCTTAATCCAGGAAATGTATTGGTACATAACAATTCTGATGTACTCTTTATTGATTGGGAAGCAGCTAGGTATGGCTCTTTATTTTTAGATATCCCACTCCGTTGTGTTACCTTGGAACAAATTAAGGATTACAGGGGGCTACTGGCTGATAAAAGCATAGAATTTTCTTATGATCATTTCAGTCAAATGTATGGAATTGCTTCCCGCTACCTGGGACTTAGATATATGAGTTGGAATTTAGGAGCTTGGTCTAATAATTCTTACGCCAAAGATAACTTAAAGAAATATTTAGACATGGTGGTGGGAAATTAACCAACCTAACGAAAAACGCTAGTTAAACAACACATTGGCTGCTTATGACTTTGTTATTCGTTCAGAGCTGCCGCAATAGGCTGCGGTTTCTCACCGTACATACCCCCCCTTTACTGTACAGTTTGCGTCAATAGTCCACTGGTCCACCCTTGGCAGAGTACATAAACTGAAATCCCCTTTCTGTTACGCCCTATCTTCGGACTGTGCAACAATCACTATGGCTCTCGATGATAAAGGAGATTAATTAAGCTCCCAGGCAGTAAATTTTGACTATAGGAGTACTTTCCCAATCTCGAAGAAGAAATTGGTGTAATATTATTTGCATTAAAAAGAAAAGGATGCGATTTACATTAAAGTTAGATCAGAACAATTAAATGATTTTGGTGAAGTATTTAAATTGAATTATTTGGCTTTTGGAAATAGGGAAGATGAATCAAAATTAATTGAAAGCATTAGAATATCTGATGATTTCATCCCTGAACTATCCCTTATTGTGGAATAAAATGACAAAATAGTAGGTCATGCGTTATTTAGCAAAGCTGAAATTGTTGACGATGAACACTCTCATGAGGTCATAGTTCTTGGCCCTATTGCAGTATTGCCAAGCAACCAAAAAACAGGGATTGGTGGTACACTAATTCAAGAAGGCTTAAAAAGATGTGAAGCATTAGGTTATGAATTTGTATTCGTAATAATAGGACATCCGACTTATTATCCGAAATTTGGATTTAAGCCAGCGAGAAACTGTGGATTTGAACTAAAGCAATTTGACGTACCAGATGACGTTTTTATGGTCTTTGAATTAACAGAAGGAAAGATAAAAACAACAATTAAGGGCGAGTTGAAGTATCCAAAGTCCTTTTTTTAATTGATGTATTATTCGAACTATCGTTCTGCTAGCAGAACACGCTAGTTCAAAACGCTGCGGCAGTCTTTGGCTTTGTTTACTCCTTCAAGGCCGCCGTCGTTTAATATTTGGGGGTAACGTCCAATCGCTTTCTTACGACACAGTTTGCGTATATAACTCATCTTCGTTTGGTCGCTCCCCCTGTGGGAGCGTAATTTGATAACGCATACATTTACTATTTCTTCGTACTGCGCAATAGTCACTATGACGCTCTATGAAAAAACCATTTAAGCCAGCGGGCAGGATAGTATGGTAACCACCTTGAAATAATTATCGAGATAAATTAAGAAAGGGGCTGAGTAGATGGAAAATGGAAAAATCTTAGGAATCGCATATAATGTAATTCCGGTTAAAGATGTAAAAAAATCTGCAGAATGGTTTGTCAGTCATTTTGGTTTTAACATCAGAAATGATAGGGGAAACTATTTAAGCTTATTCAGGGACAGCCGTCCAATAATTGATTTAATTGAATCTGATAATGACACAAGAGCAGTGTTTGAAGTAAATGGACGGCAAAGGTGGATTGTAACATTTTTTACAGATGATATTGACTCATTACACATGAGGCTAACATCTGGGGGAGTTACGACCAGACCTATTAGCAATGAAGGCATTTACGGCAAGTTTTTTGTTTTTGAAGACCTAGATGGAAACTTATTTGATGTATGGGAGCATAATGATTGTGAGTTAATCTTTTAAGAAAGCAATCTAACATGATTTTTCCCTCTCAGTAACTTTAAATAAAACTTTCCATCCCATAAGTTAACATAAGGTGTAAACTGGAAGCAGATTTTTTGAAGGAATGGACTTAATGCAAGTTATTAAATCTATAACAGAGTGCCCAGAACGTCATATTGAGCTTGCTGAATAGGTTAAAGAAAAGTGGCCAAATGTAAAGAAGGTGGTCCTCCCAAAAATTGATGAAAGTTTATCGACTGAAGCTAGTACGACACTATAAAGTAATTTATCGCAACATGATTTGTTCCTATTAAACATGGTGTGCTATATGCGTAAGGAGAATACTACATTGATACTACTCAGATCCAAAAGGATCAAAATCATCACCTTTTCTACCATTCTGATATTCGCTCTTGTCGTACTAATCTTGTATTTGAGTTATGCGAAGCAAACAAATGCTGTATTAGTCAAATACTCTAGAATGAACCAAATTGCTCCTAATGTATTCGTTGAACCTGAAATCAATGAGAGTGAAAAAGCAGAACTAATCCATTTTGTTCAAATATCTTCTGCGAAAATTAATGTACTTTTTGGTCCAAAAGAATCGGCCCCTGTTGTAATCTATGCAAAATCAAAAAAGGCTTTGGATAATTATGCGGATTCTGATATTGGACAAACTTATTATTATCCATGGAATAACTACATTGTTATCGGCTCAAGGGGTTATAACGAGAATGTTATTGCTCATGAATTCACCCATGCAGAATTAAGAAAGAGGCTCAAAAACAGCAGCAAAGTGCCAGTATGGTTTGATGAGGGGCTAGCCGCTATGGTCGATGGCCGATTTACAGATAATGAAAAAACTTGGAAAATCCAAACGAAAGACGGCAAAGAATCAATAAATTTCGACCTATTGGACTCCCACTCTGCATTCCAGCCTAATGCTCAAAGTCGTATGAACTATGAACTGGCGTGTTATGAGGTTTCGAGGTGGTATGGAATTGTGGGTACTCCTGGTCTATTAAAGCTGTTGGATTCTCTGAATGAAGGTGAAGAATTTATTAAGGTGTATAAAGGGATCGAAAGTAATATGAGTGATGAAGCTAGAGGAGGTAATTTATATTGAGTATGCAGTATAGAAAATTAGCGATTGAAGAGTGTGTACTGATAAATGATATAAATCCTTCACAATACATAAATAATGCATGGAGAGAAGTTGATGGAAAACGCCAGTTAGTCAAAATTAATTATCAAGATTCTGATTGGGCTAATGGTTATGAACATCATTTCAACAGTTTAAAAGCAACTATATTAAGTAACGGTGAAGCGGTTGGTGCTTTTGATGAAAACAACAAATTAATAGGGTTCGCAACATTAAATCGTGAGTTCTTTGGTGAAAAATATAAATACGTTTTATTAGACCAGTTATTTATTTCATTAGAGCATAGGAATAAAGGAATTGGTAGAAAGCTATTCTTAATAATCGCAGAAAGAGCTAAAGCGTGGAAAGCAGATAAAATATATATTTGTGCTGGTTCTGCCGAGGAGACGGTTGCATTTTATTTTGCAATTGGCTGTAAAGAGACGGTAGAGATAAATAAGAAACTATACGAAAACGATCCAAACGATTATCAATTAGAGTTTCAACTTTAGTAGATTAGTCTGTTCAACTAACGAGAAACGTTGTTTCATCAACATAGCGGCAGTTTATGACTCTGTTTTTCGTTCGGAACTGCCATGATAGGTTGAATTTTCACCGTACTATCCCGCTCTTACTGAACAGTATACGTCAAAAGTTCACTAGTCCACTCTTGTAAACAGTGTACAAATTAAAATCCCCTTTCTGTTACGCCTTATTCTCGGACTGTCCAACAAGCACTATGACTCTCGATGAAAATGCTTCATTAAGCTAACGGGCAGGATTGCTTCATTTAATCGACGAATACTTTATTGTGAATATCTTAATAACGGGGGCAGGGTATGGAAATTAAGATACGAGAAATTATAGCAAACGATTATAATGAAGTTGTTTTCTTATGGAACAATGTACTTGGCGTTCATACTGTTACGGATGAGAACTTTCGCGTTAAGATGGAACAGATGAGAATGGCGGGCAATTACAAAACGTTTGTTGCGTTACTTGAGAACCATGTTGTTGGTTTTATATCTAGCGTTCATGCATTAGCTGTAGGGTCTGCGAATGATTATCTGCATATAACCGGACTTGCTATACATAATGATTTTCAGCGACAAAAGGTAGGCACTAAACTGTTAAGATACACTGAAAATTATGCGAAAGATTGCGGAATATCCAGCATAATTCTATGCTCAGGGATGAGGCGAACCGAGGCTCATGCTTTCTATGAACAAAATGGCTATGACAAAGATTCATACTGCTTTGATAAGTTTATTAAACTTGACTAATGAATAACTATTTTGCGTTTAACTAACGAAGAAACGTTAGTTAAACAATAACAGCGGCAGTCTTTGACTTTGGTTTTTAGTTCAGAGCTGCCGCGACAAGCTGAGTTTTCTCCCCGTACTATCCCTCCTTTAGTGCGCAGTATACGTCTACTGTTCACTGGCCTCATCTCGTGCAGAGTACATAAATGAAATTTCCCATCCCATAGTTAACTTAAAGTGTAAACTGGAAGCAGCTTTTTCAAGGAGTGGACTTAATGCAAGGTATTAAATCTATAACAGAGTGTCCAGAGCGGTATATTGAGCTTGCTGAATAGGTTAAAGAAAAGTGGCCAAATGTAAAGAAGGTGATCCTCCCAAAAATCGACAAAAGTTTATCGGCTGAAGCTGGGTTGCCATACACATTCCTACTATTGGAGAACGACAAGTCGAAAAGATTTATCGTCATGGATTGCACCATTGTTCATTGATGAGAATGAGAGTGGACGGGGTTTGGGTTACTTCATGGAACGTATTGTATAGTGCTATATTTGTATATTATAATGAACAAGAAGGAGGTGCTATTTCTTGAATGCTATACACATCAGGATAGGAAACAACCTGCAGCGTATTAGAAAGAATAGGCAGTTAAGCTTAGATAAGCTCGCTGATTTAACGAAGGTTAGCAAAGGTATGCTTCATCAAATTGAGCGGGGAGAAACGCAGCCCACAGTGACAACCGTGTGGAAAATTGCTACGGGACTCAATATTTCGTTCTCATCTCTACTTAAAGAGGATGACGCATTAGTATCCATTGCAACTCGAAAAGAAATTCCAGATTTAACAGAAGACAATGGAAAATGTAGAGTGTACTTACTGTTTCCATTTGATCCGCAGACACGTATTGAAACGTTTACGATTATTCTCAGCCCTACTTGTAACTATGTTTCATTCCCGCACAATGATGGGGTTCAAGAGTATATCACGGTTACCTCCGGAGTGTTCAGTCTACAGATTAAGGACGAAATATACGAATTACAAGAAGGCCAGGCTATAAAATTTACAGGCAATATTGAACACCGTTATATCAATAAATCGGACGAAGATGTGACGATACATGTGATTATGCATTATATGGATTCTTAATTGCATGTAATGATTAAGGAGGAATACACGTTGACAAGTCAACTTAAAGATAGTGCCCAGCAGGTTCAAAACAAACTATTGGAACTGGGGTATGCAAATCAAGTTGTAGAACTGCCTGACAGTACACGAACTGCACAGGAAGCTGCCGATGCGATAGGCTGCGAGGTTGCACACATAGCGAAGTCCATTATCTTTCGGCTCAAAAATGAAGATAAACCCTTATTGGTTATAGCAAGCGGAGTCAACCGGATTAACGAAAAACAAATTATTAGCTATCTGAATGACAAATTGGGAAAAGCTGACGCTGATTTTGTACGTGAACACACAGGATTTGTTATTGGAGGCGTACCGCCTTTAGGACATAAAGAGTCGATCCTCACTTTTGTTGATCAAGATTTGTTACAATATAGAGAGATATGGGCTGCTGCCGGACATCCAAGAGCTGTGTTTCAATTAACACCCGAAGAATTAATTCAAATGACAAACGGACGAGTCATCTGTGTAAAATAAATTCATGTCTACCTTTCAAGTTAGCTCGCTAACGGGGATGTTAGTTCTGTGTGGCGAGTACGCCCCTAAAGTTAGGGCAGTGTAGTTTGGTTTTATTCAACTTTCACCTGGTTTTTAAAGAAGTCTGTTTGTATAATTATTCCATGCGCAGCCAGTCAAGAGGAGGAATTAATTATGCACATTCAGACAGAACGGCTCAGCATTACCCCTTTTACCCAAGAAAATTACATAAAAGTATCAGAAACATATTCTGTTAGAAATCATATCATTAACTATTTAGATAAGCTTAAAGAGGACCCTGAATTATTAGGCTGGGGTGCGTGGTTTGTAACCTTGACGGATAATCAACAAATTATCGGTGATATTGGCTTCAAGGGAAAGCCTGATCATCAAGGAATTGTAGAAGTTGGATTTGGCCTTATTCCTGAGATGCATAATATGGGTATAGCCACTGAGTCGGTAGGAGCTATTATAGAATGGGCCTTATCATCAAAAAAAGTCCAAAAAATTGTGGCCGAGTGCCTTATCGATAATATTCCGTCTATCAGAGTTCTGGAGAAATTGAGTTTTACACGAACCGGAGTAGAGAACGGAATGATAAACTGGGAATTGGTAAAGGATCAATCTCTACACTCACACTAAGAGTCTGATATTCATACCATAATGCTCATGATATAATCCCAAAAAAGGGGGGGATTGCGTTGAGCGGGTTCATAATCGTTGTTCTTATTTTTATTATAATTTTTGGAGTATTCAGGAAAAAGAGGTGAGTCCGCTTGACTCTTCAAGCTGTAATTTGTGGGTGATACCCGGTGTGCGGTGATTGGCGATGTGGTTTTGACCGATATGCTTGCAGTCTTTGGATAAATACCGTCACCTGTGGTATGAGCAGGCAGCACCAGATTATATTGCGAAGGACCTCCTGGATGCGGCAAAATGGTTGGTAGGCACACTAAAGCGGACAACGCCTGGATAGAGCTACGTTGTCCGCTTTTTCAATGACAATGGGTTAAGGCTTCACCTCTCCCGGAATCTCAAAAAACACCTCAGAATTCATATCCTTCATTCCCAAAGTAGTCACGTTCCCGTCAGGATCAATGAATCCATAACCCGCTGCTCCAATATGTCCCATGAAATGGTAGAATACGACCCGGCCCGTTAGTTTGGGGAGTGTGCCGTCCTGGTTGGTAATTTGGTAAGGTTTAAAGAACAGTCCGCTTGCTGCTTTAACCTTCCAGTCGAAGGTGGCGGTCCACTTGACTTCGCTATGGTCCCCCACAACCTCATAGTAAGAGATACTGTTACCCCCGGATAGGAAAAATTGGTCGGCCCTGCCCTCCGGGAAATAGTAATCGAAATTGCCTCCTTCTACGCCACTCACTTCAAATTGTTTAAGTGCGCTAACTCTGGGCAGTTTCAGGGCGGCGGTCCGGGCTTCAGCCAGATTAGAGGACGCTAATTGCTGCTTAAGCTCTTCACTGGGCCTCGAAGCGACGAAGACGATCCGCTGCTTGGGATTCCACAAGACATAGGCTCCGGTCGATTCAGCGATGAAGCGTAAGGGAACCATCACCCGCCCTTTTCGGATGACCGAAGCTGCTTCGAGTTTCACTTCTTTATTACCGATCTTTGCTGTTTGTTGGCCTGCCACTAAGGTCACGGTCTGTCCGTCCCGGGTAAGCGTGACTGTTTTCGAGGCGTTGTTCCATTGGATGGAGCTGCCGGGGATTTTTTGGGCCACCTGCAGGGGGACCATCGTCGTGCCATTCGTGATATATGGGGCCACATCTGTATCCACAAACGAGTTGTTCATCGAGATCTGAATGGCAGCTGATGCGGCTGAAGCCGTTCCCATTAAGGCACTTCCAGTGAATAGCATTGACGCGATAAGCCACCCGGCAACGCCTTTTTTCAACATTGTGTTCACTAATGCAAATCCTCCTTGTTCCAATTTATGTTTTATTCTTCCTGCAATTGTAGACGCACGAGAGAGGAGAAGGTTGCTATAAGTTAGGCTTGTGAGATAATCTATATCGAAGTTTGCGCCAACGTAATACGCTGTATCATGATAGGGAGGACTTACGGACTTACCGTGGAAATAAATAATCGTATTATCAAGCATTACCTGAAAATCGTTCTGTTCATAAATGGGACAGCCTATGCTGGAAAATCAACGATGGTAAAAATGCTGGCCGATAAGTATGGGTTACTTCTAAACACTTGCTATAAATTTTCGGAGTTGAACTCCTTTAGGCGGATCAAAGGTTTTTTCCTCTGAGTTCCTTTTTTCGTTGTGGTATGTCCTTGTTCGTCCGTTCTTCTCTCAATAAATTGTCCGGTCAAAAAATTGATATCATCCTCGTCCGCTTGATCTATGGTGGTTGCTCCTGTAAAGTAGCTACCGCTCGTGTAACCGATCAAAAACCAATCCTTATCTTGATACCGGAATCTATATTTGTTATACCATCTCCAGTTGCTCCCCCCATAATCGCTAACCAGGACAGAACCCCGGTCAATGGTCAGGCTATCAAAAGGATCGCCCCAAACTCCGCCCTCATCCGCCCGCAAAATGACATTTTTGGCGATGATGGATAGGGTGTACTTATTATTTTTGCCACCAAAAGCAATTAAGAGTGACCGTGGAGACGCCTCGTCCTTGACTGAATTCTTCTCTATGACCATTGCAAGATCGGAGACACCGTCTTTATTTAGGTCACCTTTGGCGATGGCCTTCTCTCCGAGAACAGGCTCTAGAATGTGCCAACCTGCCGGAATTAGTGCATTGATATTATCTGCTTTGGCCGCTGGCTTTGGGGTCTGGGTTGGCGCTGCTTTCGCCTCCGCAGTTTGAATTTGAGAAGGATCAGTACACCCTACTATGTAGCTTATAAGGGCAACAATACCTACGGACTTTACTATTAGTTTTTTCATCGAGTCAGATTCCCTTCTTCTTCATACGTTTCAGCTTAGTAATGACCTGTCCTTAGTATATCGAATGGATTGATGGACATGTAATACCTTGAACACAACAAAAAAACTACAATATTGAGAGATTTATAGTTATGCAGAATACTTGCGATGAATTAAAATGGAAAAAGAGAATCGGTGCGAATGCCAAGCTCCCATGAAATCTCAAGGATCTTCGCACCTCGAAATTTGTCGAATCCTTGAAAGATCGAGAGTGCTAGTTGAATGTCAAGGTGTGATTCATACTTTACTGATATAATATTAAGGGAAAAGAAGTAAAACGATAGGGGAAAGGCATCGATTATGCCCATTTCCGCTGTCGCACTCTACATGAGTGCGTGGATTGAAATCGGATGAAGCCTGGCTTCGCGATCGGCGCGTCGGCGTAGCTCCTCATGTAGGGGTGTGTATTAAAAGTGGGGCGATCGGCACTATCACAGGCATGGTCTGGCCCCTCCTTATGTACGAGCATGTATTGAAATCGCACAAAGAATAATCGCCCTCATACCAACACCTGCCCCCAAGCTCCCACCCCCCGTCCTTTCGCCCCTATACTTCACCAATCCCACTAACCCTCCCCCACCCCCCACAAGTACATATCCCGCAAGTGAGTATCCGACCCGGACCCTGGCATGTTAGAATAGGACCAATGTGTACATCCTATGTGTGAATTTAATCGGGGGGGGGCAACAGGTGAGAGCGTTGAGATTGAGAGATTACATGGGCCCTTCGGAGACTTCGGCGCACCGGCAGGCGAAGTGGGTCAAGCGGTTTCTGTATACGTACTGGCTGGTGATTGCTCTGCATTTCCTGGCCCAGCTGGGGTCTTTTGTATGTTTGCCGTATCCCATGGGAGCGCACGAGTTCTACTATGATGTGTTGCTCTATCCGACGCTACTAATGAGTGCGGTGGTTGGGTTGACGCAACTGGTGGATGTTGCGGCACCGAAGTATTCCTTCGTGCTGCTGTTTGTGGCGGGGACAATTATCGCGATGATGATTATTCATCTGAATATGGATATACGGATTATCGGGGCGTTGATGCTGCTGCCGATTATTGCGTCGGCGATCTTTTTTCGGCTGGATCTCACCTTGTTCACCTCTGGCCTGCAGGCGGCGGCCTTCTTCATTCTCTACCGCTGGGATTACTGGTTCAAGTATTATCTGACGGATTTCGACCTGATTGCGATCCCGCTCTTCCTGCTAGTTGGCACGCTGGTGGCGGGGATTATCATCATTAACGGGCGCGAGTTGGCAAGCGATCTGGAAGCCACTCTGACAGCCAAGCAGGATCTGATGATTGAGAATGCGGTGATCCGCAAGCTGTCTACCACCGATGCACTGACAGGACTGTATAACCATATTTCTTTTCACGAATTCTATGAAAAAGCGATGGAATACGGCAGTCAGGGTGCCCCATTCCATCTTGCGCTGGTAGATATCGATAATTTCAAGCGAATTAACGATAAATATGGACACCGTATGGGGGATCTGGTGCTGGCCCGGGTCGCGCAGATCATCAAGGACCATCTCTCTCCCGCAGACATTGCTGCCCGCTACGGCGGCGAGGAATTTGCGGTGTTGCTGTTCGAGAAGAGCTTCGAGGAGGCTTACACCCTCATGGATTGGATTCGCCACCGGCTCTCGGAGACGCTTCATGAAGAGATGGAGCACGGGGCGGTGACCGTCAGCATTGGCCTCAAGAGCTATGCCGAAGGCGCCACCAAAGAAGCGCTGTTCGAAGAAGTCGATAATCTCCTCTATACGGCCAAGCACTCCGGCAAAAATACTACGCTGACCCCGCTGACGCAGCGGAATGCTGTGTAGTCAAATTTGTCTCACCTGGTAACCTGCTTACGCTGCCGATGATTCATCCGCCGCCTCCGGTAACACGCTTACTCCTTCGAAGGCTCACCCTCCGCTGCTTTTTTGCGTGCCCGGAACCGCCGGACCTTCATCAGATTCCCGCACAGCTTGTCGTCGCAGTACCGCTTCGAGCGGTTGCGGGTATCGTCGTAATAGGCCCAGAGACAGTCGGGATTCCCGCAAATGCGGAAGCGAGAGGGCTCCTTCTCCAGCAGCGCAGCCGCAAAAGAGGCGGCAACCTCCGCCATAATCTGCCCCCAGTCCGCACGCTGCGGCTGGAGGGAGATCTCGGCTTCACCTGCTGCCGTCCAGACCACCTGCCGTATCACGGGCCCGTCGCTCATGTACGTATTCAACTGCGCAAGCAGCGCTGTGGACGGAGACTCTCCCGTGACCAGCCGCTGCAGCTCGTCCCATAACAAGCCGCGCAGTCCTTTGAGCTGCTTCAGCTCCTCCGGCCGGGGAGGGGCTGCTGCCGGCAGCTTGTGCTCCACCAGCCATTCCGCCAGCCATTTGGGGTCCTCCAGCCGGTCCTGGTCCGTGCTCCGGTCACTAGTCCGCCAATTCCGCCAATAGCTGTTCATGAAATCTACCCACAGCAAGCTTCATCTGTCCCTTCACATGTTCTTTCCCTTGATTGTAACAGTTAAAACTGAGTTACACTAGTTACTTGATACGCTCTGGCAAATATGTTACAGTGCTCGTGTAACTTTTATTGGGGTTGTTTACAGGAGGGATATAGATGGAAAACAAAATTAGCGATGTGCTGATCGAGAACTGGGATTATGTGATGGATGTGGAGGATTGGCAGCCGCCGCTGAGTGCGGCGCTTGAAGGTGTGGACAGTGAACAGGCCGTCTGGAAGCCGGAGGGAGCTGCGGGCAATTCTATTTGGGAGAATGTTAACCATCTGACGTATTATAAGGAGCGTCTGTTGCGCAAGCTCAAGGGAATGGAGAAATTGCCTGATCTGGAGAGCAATGACGCTACATTCACTGTAACAGGAAGCGGGGAAGAGGACTGGAAGCAGGCGGTAGACAAGCTGAAGTCCATTCATGCCTCGCTGCGCGAGATTATTGTAGCTCTGGAGGAAGGCGCTTATGAATGGGGCGGCTCCGGGCATGCGCCAGGCGAAGAGGTCATGAGCCTGATTCTGCACGATGCCTATCATACGGGACAGATTGTACTGGTCCGCAAGCTGCAAGGCTCTTGGCCTGGCACCCGCCGTTTCGATTAAGCGCAGCAGCCATATTTTACAAGTGATCTGTTCGTAGGCGGCTCTGTTTCAGCTCCAAATCCCCGGGTTAATGGAAGACATGCAGCTATCAACGGAGAGGAGAGATTGAGGATGGAGCCGAATTACAAGGACAGAAGTGTTGAGGTTGAACGGACAGAGGTGCACCGCAAATCGGATTCCAGTCTTGTCGCATCCACGTTCATTAAATATGCAGCTTACATTATTATCACCTTCGGAGTTCTGTTTTTCCTGGTGAAATACGTATTCCCGATGTTCAAATAAGCCAGTTGCCCAGCTAAGTGCAGACTTGGACGGATTCACGCCAAAAAGCCACGAACCCCCTCAAGGGATCGTGGCTTTTTGTTCAAATATAAGAATGAATATGTTTCACGCTATACATTATCCTTCTATTTCCCGCCGAAACGGTACCGTCCTGTAAAAGGACGGCAAAGCCGTTTCCACTTGCATAACGGCTATACGTTCTTCTGGATCATCTCGTGGGAATCGGCGGTATTCCGGTAAAAGAACCAGCATTCATTCAGCAGTCTAATCTGACGGCAGTCCTTCTTGAGATAGGCCTTCATGAGCTGTTGGCGAAGCCATTGTGGCAAGGGTACCCCTCCTCTGCATGCTTCCTGTGTATAGATAGCATATGGGGGAATACGCCCAAAGGTGCACGGTTAGTTTCAGGTAGCCAAGCCGAATTTCACAAGGCCGCCCGGAACCGGCGTTACTGCACCCGTTCTTCTTCCTCTTCATACCATTGTTCAAGCTGGGCCTGGAGCGCCCGGATTTCGGTCAGTAGTGAGATCAGGGGGTAATGCTCCTCTTTAATAGAGGCAAAAGCCTGCTCCAGCCGGTTAATATACGCCAGCCCCGACTCCAGATGATGCTCTTCGCGCAGCAGCTCCAGCGCCTCGCATTCGGCCACCGCCCGCGGCAGTCCGGGTACATTCTCGGCTGTCAGCTTGTCGATTTCTTTGTTCAGGCGAAGATTGAGGGCGCTTAGCTGGTAAGCATATTCCTCCGGCATCTCCACGAATAGCAGTTCCTGATCCTGCTGCATAATTACGTAACGCATTCTAGGCATCTTTCATTCTCCCTCCGGACTTGTCTTCCTTCTTGACAGTGTAGCCTATGGGCAAGTTACAATTCAAGTAGAGATCTGATTTCCTTGAGGAGAGGACCGTGAAGGAACGCTATGACCAGTATGAGCAACGAAGAGCTGCAGCTGTGGATCGAGCAGGTGTCGCTGAACAGCTTTGGCGTGCCTTTCCGGCATACGGCGAGCTTTAACAGCAGACTTACGACAACCGGCGGACGATATTTTACCAAGAGCCATAATATAGAGATTAACCCCCAGCAGCTCGCGATGTACGGACGGGAGGAGACGGAGAAGATCATCAAGCACGAGCTCTGCCACTACCATCTGCATCTGGCGAAGCGGGGGTACATGCACCGGGATGCCGATTTCAAAACACTGCTGGCCCGCGTCGGCGGCAGCCGGTATTGTCAGACCCTGCCGGGAGCCAAGGCCCGCAAGCCGCAGCCTTACCGGTATAAGCTGGTATGTATTGCCTGTGCCACCGAGTATCTGCGTAAGCGCCGGGCCGATCCCGGGCGGTACCGCTGCGGTAAATGCTCCGGTAAGCTGAAGCTGATTGCGCTAGAAGCGGGCGCGGGTCCGGCTACTTAATTTTTGATAACCAGACCTAGTAGTCCGGCAAAAGAAGCCGCCTGCTCCGCAGAGATGATGCAGCCCTCCAGATCCTGAAGATCCACTAGCAGGCCGGTGAACTCGCAGTCGCTCAGGTCAACACCCTTCAGCTTGCAGCCAGCCAGCGTGGCCTGCTCCAGATTACATTCCGCGAGATACAGGCCGTTCAGGGTGGACTGGTAATAATCTGCGCTGACCAGCGAGCTGCGTTCGAAGGAAGTCCCTTTGAAGTTAGCGAAACGGAAGACCGCGAATTCCCCGATACATCCGGTGATGGATACATTTTGAAATCGTGCTCTGGTGAAGTCTGTACCGATCATGCGGCAATCCCTGAACTCGGTCCGGTGTATGAAGGCGTCGCTGAAATCCACATTGGACAGGTCGCAATGATCGAAGATCACATCGGTAAGCTCAATGCGCTGCAGCGAGGATTCCGTGATGGTGACGTTTTTGAAAATAGTCTTGTCGAAAGCTACCCGCGTAGCCTCCTGATATTCAATGAGCGCTCCTTCAATGAGGCAGTTGCTGAATTCGTCCTTGGAAGCAAGGGCGTGAATGTCCTGCGGCGTAAGTAGCCCGGGATCTGTGATTCTGGGTGGTTCTATCTTGTTACTCATGTCGGCCTCCTTGGCAGTTCCTAGCCTTATTTGTCCTTATTTGATCTGGCCCATGTCCAGGTTGACCCGGTAATTGCCATACTTCAGCAGTTCATCCAAAAAAGCGGTCAGCGCCTCCTGATCCACAGTACGCACCCGCATCCAGTAACAGCCCTCCCCGCTGATGCGGTAGAGCTCGGTGACACTCTCATGGGCCTTCGCAAAAGCCTGAAAAGGCGGATGATCCTTATTGCTGCTGAGAAAAACCGTGATAAAGGCGTGAATGCTCTGGCCGATCCGCAGCGGGTTATAACGGATGGTGTAGCCCTCAATGATGCCAAGCTCCCGCATTCTGCGGACACGTGCGCCTACAGCCTGGCCGGTCAGGTGGACCATCGCCCCGATATCCTTATGGCTTAAGGTGGAGTCTTCGATAAGGAGCTGGAGGATGCGGTAATCGGTATTGTCGATGAGGTAAGAGGTCATTTCCTTGAATTCCTTTCCGGCTGAAAGCAGAACATAACAATCTCTTTCGCGGCACAATGTCTTCTCTTCTTGCCCTGATTTATACTTATTGTATCAGAAAGTGAACATAAGGTAGACATCCGGGAAGAGGTGCATATGATGAAAATAAAGCTGATCCGCCACGCCACCCTATGGCTGGAATACGGCGGTGCAACGTTTCTGATCGATCCCATGCTGAGTGTGCAGGGCGTGAATCCGCCGATTATGAATTCAGGCGATGACCGCCGGAATCCGCTGGTGCCTCTGCCGGGCCCTGTTCAGCAGTGGCTGGAACCGGATGCAGTGCTGGTCACGCATCTGCATCCGGATCATTGGGATGCTGCGGCAGCAGAGCAGTTGTCCAAGGAGTTGCCGGTGTATTGCCAGGAAGGTGACGGAGAGACCATTGCGGCCCAAGGTTATGGGCGAGTTACTGAGATTAAGGATAGCGGGTCTGCGTCCTTCGGCGGTGTGACTCTGACGCGTACAGGCGGGCATCACGGGACAGGGGAGATCGGAGAATTAATGGGCAAGGTTTCGGGTTTCGTTTTTCGGGCGGAAGGCGAACCTGTGCTGTATCTGGCAGGCGATACGATCTGGTGCGAAGAGGTTCAGCAGGTGATAGAAGAGGAATCGCCTGAGGTGATCATTGTCAATGCCGGAGGGGCACGGTTCCTGATAGGAGGGCCGATTACCATGGATGAGCAGGACGTGGTGCAGGTATGCCATTCCGCTCCGGCTGCTTCGGTAATTGCTGTGCATATGGATACGATTAACCACTGCCGTGTGACGAGGGAGCTATTGAAGGAGCGGCTTGAACAGGAAGGTCTGTCCGCCCGCGTTGCCATTCCGCTGGATGGGGAGTGGGTCTGAATTGTAAACGATCTCAGAATCTCTCGCTACCCGCTTGACTAACCTGTAGAATCATGATAAATTAATCCTTGTTCATGTTAATGTTCCCTGATAGCTCAGTTGGTAGAGCACTCGACTGTTAATCGAGTTGTCACAGGTTCGAGTCCTGTTCGGGGAGCCATTACTTGGAGAGATACCCAAGTGGCTATAAGGGGACCCTCTGCTAAGGGGTTAGACTGCGTAAGCGGTGCGAGGGTTCGAATCCCTCTCTCTCCGTTCTTGAATTAACACATAAGGAGCTCATATTGAGCTCCTTTTTTTTGTTTTTAGAAAATTACAATTTTCTTCTGACGTGCATATGAAAAACCGAATACAATTTGCTGGGCGAAGGTATCTGGCCCGATTGTATATGAAAAACCGAATACAATGTGTTGCCGCGAAGGATCTCGGGCCAAATATATGCGGAAAACCGAACACAATGCACTGCCATAACGGGAAGTGGCTAAACGTATACGGGAAACGAATACAATCGGTACTGCTGTGATAAAGGAGGGGGCCTTGCTCCGCAGCCCGTAACCTTGTAGAGAAATCCTGCAAGAAGTGCAGCAATACGGCCCAATAGAAGCGAGCAGTACTGAAATTCTGCATGAAAGGCAACAAAGCTAGCGCTAGGTTGCACTAAACACCGGAAATCCTGCAAATGATGCAACAATGTACCAAAGTCCGTAATATTTTTAGAAGAATCCTGCATAATGTGCAACAATGTGATTCATATAAGCGGGTCCCTTTAGCGGGAAACGCTGAATCCCTGGAAGATACGATTTTCCTGTCTGATGTCGTAATTCCATATAGTCGATGTCGCATTTATCTACTAAAAATACTGCTTATTATATGATACTTTATAGGTGATGTCAGAATAATGTATATGGAGGTGCAGGCGGGTGAGCATTAAGATTGGCAAGATCAGCTTTTGGCATGTGCATGCCTGGGATTATACGAAGCAGGCTCAGGAGCATGAAGATACGGAGATTGCTGCGGTATGGGACGAGGATGCGGAGAGGGGCAGGAAGGCGGCAGAGAGTTTGAATGTCCCATTTTATGATTCTTTGGAGGACATGCTTGCCAGGAAGGATATCGATGCCGTGATTGTCGACGCGCCAACCCATATGCACCGGGAGGTTATGATTGCGGCGGCCAGAGCAGGCAAGCACATCTTCACCGAAAAGGTTGTAGCTGCAACGCTGAATGAGGTGAACGAAATCCTCTCTGAGGTAGCGGAGCATGGAGTGAAGCTAACCGTGTCCTTGCCGCGGCTAAATGACGGTTATACGTTAACGGTTCAAGACATTTTAAGCCAGGGACTGCTGGGGGAGATCACTTATGTCAGAGTCCGCTTATCTCATAACGGCGCAACGGCCAACTGGCTTCCCGAGCATTTTTATAGTCTCGAGCAATGCCAGGGCGGGGCATTGATTGATCTGGGATGTCATCCCATGTACCTGACCAGACTGTTTCTGGGTCAAGAGGTGACCGGGGTAAGCGCGAGCTTCGGATATGTGACGGGCAAGGAAGTGGAAGACAACGCGGTAGCGACGCTCTATACCGGTTCGGGAGCGATCGGTGTGGTGGAAGCCGGCTTCGTGAACAGCTACTCCCCTTTTACCATAGAAGTGCATGGAACGGAAGGAACTCTACTCTATGGAACGCCTGAAGCGAAGCTGCTTGTTAGAAGTAATCAAGCAGCAGATCAAGGGGCTGCCTGGAACGATACGCCTGTGCTGGCCAACCGTGATAGCGCTTTTGAGCAATGGGTGGCCCACATCCAGGATGACACGCTTGCTTCTGACAATATTCAAGCGGCAACGGAGCTTACCCGGTTAATGGAGGCGGCCAATCTCTCGGCGAAGGCAGGACGGGTGGTCCGGTTAGCCGAACTGAAGTCTTGATTCAAAATCCGAGACAGAACGTAACCTAAGCAGGAGGTTAACATGAGCCCTTTTCCCTTCGAGATTATGTTTGAGAAGATGGATCTGTTGGAAAGATTGGATATTTCTATCCTGTGGGGACATTATGAAATTTCCGTTCTACGGTTTCATTTGACCTCTTTTCCGCCGGGGAGGGTCATTGATTTCCATAACCATGCTGAATTTGAATTTCATTTCATACCGCGGGGCAAGGGAACCGTCATTCTTGGCGATCAGCAGTATCCTTTATCGGAGGGAATGCTCTATTTGACCGGACCGGGAGTGATGCATCGTCAGGAAGCAGATGCGGAAGAGTCGATGGAGGAGTTATGTCTGCATATCCATATTGCGGAGAAGCCCCGGAACGATGCAGACCCATGGGAGGTTGCCGAAGCGGAGGAATGTGTGGAGAAGCTGAGGAGGCTGCCGCTTGTCCCTGCGCAGGATTATCACAGGGCGATGAAGTGTTTTCTGGAAGCCTATGAAGCCTGTGACGGCAAGCTTGCGGGATATTACACATCCATCAAGCATCTCGTGATCAGTATCTTGCTGAAGGTAACCAGAGCTTATGATACAGGCGGGATGGGAGCTGAGGCACCCGTAAGGGACATGTTAACCTACCGCTATCAATATGCTGTTCAGTACATGGAAGCGAATTATTCAGCCGCCGTGACGCTGGAGAATGTTGCAGAGAAGCTGAATATCAGCGCAAGACAGCTGCAGCGGATATTTAAGCAGATCGATCCGGATCAGACCTTCAGCCGGATTCTTGAAGAGATCCGGTTGAAGGCAGTGTGCAGCAAGCTTGAAGCCAGTAACCTGTCGATCGAACATATCGCGGAGTCCGAGGGGTTCACCACTGCGACCTATTTGCATTCGGTATTCCGCAAGCGGCTGGGCATGACTCCGGCTGCATACCGCAAGGCCCGAAAAATACATGAACAGTGAGGATGTGCGGCGATGAGCAAAGTGTATCGTGTTGGAGTGATCGGCTGTGGAGGGATTGCGAACGGGAAGCATTTGCCTGCCTTAAGCAGACAGGATAAGGTTCAAGTGGTAGCTTTTTGCGATATTATCAAGGAACGGGCTGAAGCGGCTGCTGAACAATATGGCGGTGCAGATGCTGCTGTCTATACGGACTATCAGGAATTATTGAAGGATGCTTCCATTGATATTGTTCATGTGCTTACTCCTAATGACGCGCATGCGGAAATATCCATTGCAGCCTTGGAAGCGGGCAAGCACGTGATGTGTGAGAAGCCCATGGCCAAAACAGCGGCGGACGCCAAACGTATGGCTGAAGCAGCGAAACGTACTGGGATGAAGCTGACCATAGGGTATGACAACCGGTTCCGGCAAGACAGCCTGTATCTGAAAAAAGTCTGTGAAGCAGGCGAGCTCGGCCATATCTATTATGCGAAAGCACATGCGATCCGGCGGAGAGCGGTCCCTACCTGGGGGGTATTCCTGGATGAGGAGAAGCAGGGGGGCGGCCCGCTCATTGATATTGGAACCCATGCGCTGGATCTGACGCTCTGGATGATGGACAACTACAAACCGAAGGTTGTGCTGGGGACCAAATACCACGAGCTCTCCCAAAAAGAAGATGCGGCCAACGCCTGGGGACCCTGGGACCCGAAGAAATTCACCGTGGAAGACTCTGCGTTCGGGATGATTGTAATGGAGAATGGAGCAACGATTACGCTGGAGGCGAGCTGGGCGCTGAATTCGCTGGATGTGGATGAAGCCAAGTGCAGCTTAAGCGGAACCGAAGCGGGTGCGGACATGAAGAACGGTCTCCGGATTAACGGGGAGAAGCATAGCAAGCTCTACACGAATGAAATTGAGCTTGGTGCCGGAGGAGTGGCCTTCTATGAAGGCAAAGAAGAGAAAGCTACGGATATCGAATTAAGAAAGTGGATCGAAGCGATTGAGCAGGATAAAGATCCGGTCGTGACTCCTGAACAGGCTTATGTGGTCTCCCGGATTCTGGAGGCAATCTATGAATCGGCCCAGACGGGGAAAGCGGTTTATTTGGACTAGGCGGTCATTGTCGGGTCAGATCTCAGATTTCGTAAAAGCTTCAAATGTTAAAAGAGCAGCGATTCTCTCGTTATTGGAGAATCGCTGCTTTCTCTTTTTGGTCCATTGATGCATGTTTTAATAGTAACTCCATTTTACCAAAGGACGGTTTCTTTTTTGTGCTAAAAAAATGTGTTTTCGCATCCCGCTTAAACAGCGGAGCGGACGGAAAGATTGTGAAAAAGCGGTAGCGGTCGCCTTTGTGTCCGGATTTTCACCGCTAAGGTAAAAAATAATGAAATCTGGACACAACAGCGATTGTAACAACGTTCCGTTTGCGCAGCGTCCATCCAAGTGCTTACGTTGATCCCACTCCGCATAAAGATCTGTCCTAGGCAGCCATTTCATGGCTTTTTGAGACAGCCCCTTACTCTTTGTCTGTTTTTTTGCCGCATTTCCACCTACAACCGGGCATCCTTTACGAACGCAGATCTTCTGTAGAAGAACCACGCTGCAATCACGAGCGTAGCAGCCACCAGTATCCCGGACTCGCCTGTCCAGAGATAGGCATTCTTCCCGCTGGTGTACCGGTCGAAAGCGTCCTGAATGATAGCATTCCATGAGGCGTGGAGCAGAACCGCCGGCCATATGCTCCCCGTGCTTAAGCGCAATAGACTAATAATGATGTTAAATGAGCTGATGGTTACCATGAACAATACGATCGATAAGGCCAGGGAAGGGCCGGAATAGTAGCTGCCGATTAGAATCGCCGGGATATGCCACATGCCCCAGATCAGTCCGCTCATGAGAATAGGCTTCGAGACGCGGGCTTGGATGAGCCGGGTCAGCATGTAGCCTCTCCAACCTAACTCTTCTCCGGCACTGCTGATGATTCCCATCGCGGTCCCAACAGACATTTGAATCAGGATCGCCCCGACTAGCGCACCGACAACATTGCCATTGTGGCCGGTATACTCCGTCAGTCCTGTGATCCAGGCTGCCCCGTAGGCCACCAAGCCAACCGCCACCGGCAACAACAAGATGAACGGAATCGTCTTCAATGTGCGCCGTCCCCCGAACCTCAGGGAGATATCCGCGAAGCCCTCACGAAGCAGGATACGGGTGAGTATGGAGGAGATCCCGGGCGCCCACATCAGCAGCAAGCCGTACACAGGTGTTACAGTAAGGGCCAATATGTAACTTATAGCCGTAAGGGGTATAAGTATCAGGAAGAATACTAGCAACCCTCTCCTGGCAGATTGGACGCTCTCCTCTTTTTCGATGGTGCTCATTTCAATTTCACTCCTTTGAATGTGTGTAATGCTTGGTAGAGTATAGCAACGAACGGGGAAGTGAGGAACAACCTGGAGCCCAGCAGGCCATTGGGACCTTGGCCCAGTCATCTATGAGACTGTAGATGTAGGGAAACTTTTATACGCATAATCTGGACCTCTGCTACCGCACACTGCTGGTTCAATCCGTTACCTCTTTAATTAAAAATATAAGAATTTATAGGTTTCACATGATAACTTATCCTTCTATTTCTCGCTGAAACGGTACCGTCCTTTACAGGGACGGCAAATCCGTTTCCACTTGTTGAAGGAATGATGCTGTAAAGAGACAAATGTTATATTAATTGCGCAGAAAAAAAGTATTGTATAAGAAAAGGAAACAACTTCTAAAACGTTCCTGCTTAAAAATCCTCTGTTTTTCTACTGTTTTCTACGCATTTTTCGTAAACCTACAAAAACCTACCGAATCCTACATATATCATGTTATGTAATATAACACCAACTATTGAATTTTGTATTAATTCCCACAATTATTAGTGACGATTCTCCGACCTTGTGTTAATATAAATGACATCATAATCCAAGAATAGAGAAGCAGCACAGAGAAAGGGGTATACAAGATGAATATGGGGAGAAGGGGATGGCGATGGAGTATTTCATTCAGCAACTAATAAACGGGATTTCCGTAGGCAGTATTTACGCTCTGATCGCCCTTGGTTACACAATGGTGTACGGTATCATCAAGCTGATTAATTTTGCGCATGGCGATGTATTCATGGTTGGGTCGTTCATCGGTCTGTACAGTGCCAAATACCTGGCGAATGCCGGATTGCCGCCGATCGTTGTACTGCTCTTGTCGCTGATCATCTCGATGACCATCAGTGCATTGCTCGGTATCAGCATTGAACGTCTGGCGTATAAGCCGCTTCGTAAGTCCACTCGAATTGCAGCGCTGATTACAGCGATCGGCGTATCCTTCCTGCTCGAATATACCGGAGTCTTGATCCTCGGGCCGCAGGCCAAGGGCTTCCCGGATATTATGGATAAGAAGCAGTATCATCTCTTCGGGTCCTCCATCCAGGTCGAATCCAACCAGATCATGATTCTGCTAACAACGATTATTCTTATGCTTGTACTGCAATATATCGTTCGTTACACCAAGACGGGAAAAGCTATGCGGGCCGTATCCTTCGATGTAGAAGCGGCGCGGCTGATGGGCATCAACGTAGACCGCACCATTTCAGCCACCTTCGCAATTGGTTCGGCGCTTGCCGCTGCAGCGGGCGTGATTTTCGGAATGACGTACAATTCGGTTGATCCGCTCATGGGCGTAATGCCCGGGCTTAAGGCTTTTGTCGCGGCAGTACTTGGAGGGATTGGCAGTATACCGGGTGCGCTTGTCGGCGGATTGCTGCTGGGAACGGTTGAGACAGAGATTTCTTCACTCGGGTTCTCCTCCTGGCGTGATGGTGTAGCCTTTGCGGTACTGATTCTAATCCTTATCTTCAGACCATCCGGACTGTTCGGCAAGAATGTCCGGGAGAAAGTGTAGGGGGAAGCTGCCGTGAAAAAGATAAATAATAAGTTCTGGCTGGGCATACTGACCGCCCTTGCGTTCTATGGAATCGTAAAAGTTCTTCTAACAACGGGAATTCTTAGTGATGTGAATCAGTCTATGCTGCTGCTCATCGGGGTTAACATCATGCTGGCCGTGTCGCTGAACCTGATTACCGGGATTACCGGGCAGTTCTCCATTGGTCATGCCGGGTTCATGTCAGTGGGTGCGTATACCTCGGCGATCCTGACTCTTGACTACAATGTGCCGTTCATTCCTGCGATTCTTGCGGGTGGGCTGCTGGCAGCGGTATTCGGTGTATTGATCGGGATGCCTACGCTCCGGCTTAACGGGGACTATCTTGCTATTGCCACGCTGGGGTTCGGTGAGATCATCCGCATCATTATGCTGAATACGGAATTTGTCGGCGGAGCTTCAGGGCTAAGCGGTATTCCGGCCAAAACCACCTGGACCATGCTCTTCTTCTTCACTCTGATTTCAGTTGTACTGATTAATAACTTCATTAGATCTACTCACGGCCGGGCCTGTATTGCGATCCGCGAGAATGAGATTGCCGCTGAGGCGATGGGGATTAATACGACACGCTACAAAATCATTGCCTTCACTATCGGTGCGCTGTTTGCCGGAATGGCGGGCGGCCTGTCAGCCCATACGTTCTATGTTATTACGCCAGGCAGCTTCAACTTCCTGAAGTCTTTTGAAATCATCGTCATGGTTGTTCTCGGGGGGCTGGGCAGTACCGCGGGCTCTATCGTGGGTGCGGTGTTCGTTACCCTGCTGTATACCTACTTACGTGAATTCCCGGAATGGCGCATGATTATCTACTCCATTGTGCTCATTCTGATGATGATCTTCCGTCCAAGCGGCCTGCTTGGCGTAAGCAAATTCTCATTTGGCAAGTTCGGCAAAAAGGAGGCGAAGGCAAATGACGCAATCAAGAGCAGCGGTACTCCTTGATGTGAAAGCGGCCAGCCGGGCCTTCGGCGGACTGAAGGCGGTCAGCGAGGTATCTCTTCATATTGATAAAGGCGAGCTGATCGGCCTGATCGGGCCCAACGGTGCAGGTAAAACCACACTATTCAACCTGTTGACCGGAGTGTACCCGCCATCGTCGGGCAGGATTCTTTTGAATAATGAGTCTATCGGCGGGATGAAGCCCTACAAGATCAATCATAAAGGCGCTGCGCGTACGTTCCAGAACATCCGCCTGTTTACGGCTATGACGGTGCTGGAGAACGTCAAGATTGCCTTCCATCAGCATGCGAAGCACTCGTTGTTCTCTTCGATGCTACGTCTGCCGAAGCATTTCCAGGGCGAAGAGGAGATTACCCGGAAGGCGATGGATATTCTCTCCATCTTCAATCTGGCTGATCAGAGTGAAGAGGTAGCGAGCAACCTGAGCTATGGGAATCAGCGGCGTCTGGAGATTGCCCGGGCGCTTGCGGCCGGACCCAAGCTGCTCTTGCTCGATGAGCCGGCTGCCGGGATGAACCCGAATGAGACGCGTGACCTGATGAATCTGATCGCCTGGATCCGGGAGGAGTTCGACCTGACGATTCTGCTGATTGAGCATGATATGTCACTGGTAATGGGGGTCTGCAGCCGCATCTACGTGCTGGACCGCGGAATACTGATCGCTGACGGAACGCCGGCGGAGATCCGCAACAATCCGAAGGTCATCGAAGCGTATTTGGGACAGGAGGCGTAGGGCTATGCTTACAGTACAAGGGATTAATGTATATTACGGAGCGATTCATGCCTTGAAGGACCTCAGCATCACCGTCAAGCAGGGGGAAATTGTGACGCTAATCGGTGCCAACGGCGCCGGCAAGTCAACGCTGCTTAAGACGCTCTCGGGGCTGCTGAAGCCCAAGACAGGAAGTATTGAATTCCTGGGTAAATCGATAACGAATCAAAGTGTACAGGCGATTGTCAAAGAAGGGCTGATCCATTGTCCCGAAGGACGGCGCGTATTCGCTAATATGTCGGTCGAGGAGAATCTCGAATTGGGCGCCTACCTGCAGGATGGAAGCAGTCTGGCTGCGGACTTCGCGAAGGTATACAACACCTTCCCGCGATTGCTTGAGCGCAAGAAGCAGCAGGCGGGAACCTTGTCCGGCGGGGAGCAGCAGATGCTGGCGATGGGCCGGGCAATTATGGGCCACCCGAAGCTGCTGCTGCTGGATGAACCGTCGATGGGGCTGGCGCCGCTGCTGGTCCAGGATATTTTCAAAATTATAAAAGAAGTCAATGATGCCGGAACCACTGTATTGCTGGTCGAGCAGAATGCGCACCAGGCACTTAAAATCGCTGACCGCGCTTATGTCCTGGAGACAGGCCGGGTAGTGCTTGAAGGGGATGCCAAGGAATTGGCCGACTCCGATGAGATCAAAATGGCTTATCTCGGGCACTAAGCAGGGTATCCATCGTACAGCAGCATCACAGAAACAACATATATAAACTAAATAATCAGGAGGCTGGGAGAAACTATGAAGAAAATTGGGGCCATTATCTTGTCGGCAGTATTGACTGCGGTATTAGCATCCGGCTGCGGCAACAACACAGAGAACAGCGGTAACTCTGCAAGCGGCGGCAACACGGCCGGAGGCACCATCAAGATCGGGGCTGACCTTGAGCTCACAGGCGGTCAGGCTTCTTTCGGCGACTCCGCATCCAAGGGCGCGAAGCTGGCGGTTCAGCAGATCAACGCCGCAGGCGGTGTACTCGGCAAGCAGCTGGAACTGGTAGTTGCAGACAATGCATCGAAGTCTGAAGAAGCTACCCAGGCGGCACAGAAGCTGATCACCAATGACAAGGTCGTGACCAATATCGGCGCATCCACTTCGACCAATACGCTGGGGATCGTTCCGGTAGCTATGGAGAAAAAGATTCCGCTTGTCTCAGTAGGGGCTACCAATCCGAAGGTTACCGTGGATGAGCGCAGCGGCAATGTGAATGAATTCGTGTTCCGCGCAGCGTTCATCGATCCGTTCCAGGGTGAGGTAATGGCTAACTTTGCGCTCGATTCCCTGAAGGCTAAGACGGCTGTCATCTATACCGATACTTCGTCCGACTATTCCAAGGGTCTGCAGAAGTTCTTTGAAGAGACCTTCAAGGCCAAAGGCGGCGAGGTGCTCAGCCAGGAGTCCTACCAGCAGAAGGATTCGGACTTCAAAGCAGTTCTGACCCGCATCAAAGCAGCGAACCCGGATGTCATCTACCTGCCTGGTTACTATGAAGAAGTAGGTAAAATTGTGAAGCAGGCCCGTGAAATGGGCATCACCGTTCCGTTCCTGGGCGGCGATGGCTGGGATTCCCCGCAGTTGGCGGAAATCGCCGGTGCCAAAGCGCTGGAGAACACGTTCATGTCCAATCACTACTCGCCAGAAGATACAGCTCCTGAAGTAACCAGCTTCGTGGATGCCTACAAAGCGGCTAACGGCGGAGCAGTACCAGATGGTATGGCGGCCCTGGGCTATGATGCCCTGAAGCTGGTGGCTGATGCGATCACCCGCGCCGGTGAAGCCGATCCGGCCAAGATTACAGAAGCACTGGCAGCGACTAAGGATCTGCAGCTCGCTACAGGCAAAATCACTCTGAACGACAAGCATGACCCGGTCAAAGCCGCAGTTGTGCTGAAATTCGTTGACGGGAAGCAAACCTTTGAAACCAAGGTTAATCCTTAAGCAGTGAAATTGCATATACTAAGGTGAAGGGAACGGGGAGCCGGTCTGCAGGAGGCCAGGGAGCCTCTTGCCTCACTTTAACCGTGAAGAGGAAGGCCCCGAATGGGAGCCTTTCTTTTCGCATCTCACAAGGATAGAATGTTGACTATACTTACACAACTAAGCAGATGCTTCCGGAGCGAGTTGTGCCGGTGAGATATCAAGGAAGGCTATGCTTACACAACTTTTAGGGGGAATCGGCATGATTATTGGCGTACCCGCAGAAATCAAGAATAACGAGAACCGCGTCGCCATCACCCCGGCCGGGGTGGAAGCACTCCGGAAGGCAGGTCATGAAGTCTACATCCAAGCTTCAGCCGGAGCAGGCAGCGGCATGGGTGACAAGGAGTACTCAGATAAAGGTGCAGTGATTCTGGATACGGCTGCTGAGGTCTGGAGCAAGGCAGAGATGATTATCAAGGTGAAGGAGCCGCTGCCGGAGGAGTACGGTTATTTCCGCAAAGGCTTGATTCTATTCACCTATCTGCATCTGGCACCTGAAGCGGAGCTGACCAAAGCGCTGGTGGAGAGCAGTGTGACCGCCGTGGGCTATGAGACGATTCAACTTGAGGACGGCTCGCTGCCGCTGCTGATTCCGATGAGTGAGGTCGCCGGACGCATGGCGGTGCAGATTGGTGCCGGGCTGCTGGAGAAGCCGCATGGCGGCAAAGGCGTTCTGCTGGGCGGGGTACCTGGCGTACAACCGGGAGAGGTGGTCATTGTCGGCGGCGGAATTGTCGGCACAAATGCGGCGAAGATAGCACTGGGCATGGGGGCACGTGTCACCGTTCTGGATCTGAATGCGGGCCGTCTGCGCGCGCTGGATGATATTTTTGGCGGACGGCTGGTGACCGTGATGTCGGATTCCTATCATCTGGAGCAGGCTGTGCGCCGTGCGGATCTGCTGATCGGGGCAGTGCTGATTCCCGGTGCCCGTGCGCCAAAGCTGGTTAAGGAGTATATGGTGAAGCAGATGGAAGAGGGCTCTGTCATCGTGGATGTTGCAATTGATCAGGGCGGGTCGATTGAGACCATTGACCGGATCACCACACATGAGAACCCGACGTATGTGAAGCATGGCGTAGTCCACTACGCCGTAGCCAACATGCCTGGAGCGGTCGCCCGGACTTCGACACTGGCGCTGACCAATGTGACGATCCCCTACGCGCTACAGATTGCCAATCTGGGCATTCATGCGGCTGCGGTGAAGAACGCTGCGCTTGTGAGCGGCCTGAATGTGGTAGCTGGACAGGTAACCAATGCTGCAGTGGCCGGGAGTCTGGGGTATGAATACGCGGATGGAATCCAGGTGCTGGCTGCGGGCGGGGAGAAGTGATCTTAAGAGGGGAGAAGCAGAGACTGCACACTGTAGTTCTCCCCGTATTTTCCAGGAAAGTTGACCTTCAAAAAAAGGCTTGTCAAATGGACTAAGGTTTGATATACTCATTTTTGTTGTCACAAAGAAAAAACATAAATTTGGCTCGTTGGTCAAGGGGTTAAGACACCTCCCTTTCACGGAGGTAACATGGGTTCGAATCCCATACGAGTCACCAATATGCGGTAGTGGTGGAATGGCAGACACGCTATCTTGAGGGGGTAGTGGGTGTATACCCGTGGAGGTTCGAGTCCTCTCTACCGCATACTAGGAAATGAGCAGGAACTCTTGAATGATCAAGGGTTTCTGTTTTTTTATTATTATTAACTCAACTTTCGCACCTAGAAAAATGGCTTAAACCCTTGAGCGCGTAAGGAGAATTCTGTAGGTTTACTTGTATTTACAAAACACACCTCGCTTTTCCAAACTTTTTGCCACTCTTCACCTTGGAAAAACCTTAAGGCAAGTGGTATTTCAAATCTTTAGATCTTTCCAGTTTAGCCATTTTTCAAATCGTATTCTCGTTAGTTTTCGAAGGAAAGAACTGGTTTCAGCTTCTGGAAAGCGACCGTGCAGCAGATCTTCCTGGTAAAGATGTTGTTTACCGTTTTTTAAATCAAGCTTCGTTTGCTTGGCGACGCTTTTTGCAGGCTTTAAGTCTTCGTATTGTATGTCATTTCGAATCGCTTACCTCTTCTCAGCTCGTAAGTGTGTTCATTATCGGCGATTCCGTTTTGAGCCGAAACCGTAGCAAAAAAGCAGAGTTTTTAGTACGCGTCTTTGACCATTCTATGGGCAAATTCACTAAGGGCTACACCATACTAACCCTGAATTGGTCGGAGAAATTTAGCTTTGCTCCACTTAATTTTGTCATGCTGTCTTCCGCTAAAATCACCAACCGGGTATGCGAAATGTCTAGGGCTCTCTCCAAGCGCAGTCATGGGTACAAACGCCGGCTGGAGGCTTTTTTCGGAAACCAGATGCGGTCGTGGCTATGCTAAAACAGGCACTGCATACAGGATTTACCGCCGACTACGTCCTTATGGATAGCTGGTTTACACAAGCTCCACTTCTTCGTGAGCTTGCGGCCCAGGGGCTTCCTGTTATTGGTATGGTGAAAGAGATGAAGCGGCGTTATCTCGGGCAAGGCAAGCGACTGACACTGCGTGAGGTATTTCAAAGCCTTCCTGCCTCGAGGGCAAAAGACATTAAAGGCTCCGTCATCGTACAAACAGCTTGTGGACTACCCATAAAGCTTGTTTTTGTCCGCAACCGGAATGAAAAATGGGAATGGCTAGCCATTTTAAGTACCGATGTGACGCTGGATGCCGTTGAGATTGTAGGGTTCTACGGCATGTTCCGTTTTAAACAATACGGTAACAGCGAGGCCACTGAAAAACTAACCTTTCCTGGTAAAGTCACAATCATATCTCAAAAAGACGACATCCATTCGTTTCTTCCGAATGGATGTCGTCTTTTTCTTGTTATTATTAACTTTCGTTTACTCCAAGAACCTAAGGGTAACATAATCTTAGGGAGGGGAGGAGCCCTGCTTTGTTTACGTTTCTCAAGGAGGTACGAATGAGTGAATGCCAAGCGGCTAACGAAACCTAAGGAAAAAGTTCAAGAACTCCAAGGAAAGTTAGGTCATGCGGTCAAGGAGAATAATAAGCGTAAATTCCAAGCCTTGTACGACAAAGTCTACCGGTGGGATGTACTATGCGAAGCCTGAACACGGGTGAAAGCGAATAAGGGAGCTGCGGGAGTGGATACCGTAACGCGCGCAGATGTTAAAGAACAAGGAGAAACAAGATTCCTCAAGGAATGCGAGCGAGAACTAAAGGAAGGCAAGTACCATCCGCAGCCCGTACGGCGGCACTACATTCCCAAGAAAGATGGGAAGCCCAGACCGCTAGGCATCCCGACCTTACGGGACCGAGTGCTGCAGATGGCAACTAAACTACCGGTCAAAGTAGTTCAGGTAGATATTCGCAAGCGAAGAAGAGCCAACGGAGGAGATGGATGACGTACGGTTTGATGAGGAGGGGTTGGTTTAAAGCCAGCCCTTTACTCTAGTTCAAAAAAACTGTTGCTCATGATTCTGTTATAACTGTGTTGACGAATATAGCATTTTACTCGTTTTTAAGAGTGGTCGAGGGAAATGGAGATTTTAACTTTGTTTGAATGAAAAGTACCTTTTTAGACATTTATATTAAAAAAATTACAACATTTTCATGTTAGGTATTGCACAATATAACCAAAAGTGTAATTATGTAAGTGTATATATGTTTTTTCTTTGTTTAATTATGGGTTTATATATTAATGATTACATATTTGTATCTTTGACAAATTAATAATAATGGTGTGGAGGTAATTATGGTTATTAATGTTCAAGGTGTTACTAAGATTTACAAAGGTTCAGGTGGATCTGAGATCTTTGCTAACGATGACCTGAATCTAAGTGTCAAAGAGGGTGAGATTTTAGGCCTTTTAGGTCACAATGGAGCAGGGAAAACGACTCTGGTAAGCCAGATTATAGGTTTAACTAAGCCGACTCGAGGCGAGATTTATGTTTTAGGGGAATCGGTAATTAACGACCCTGCCCGTGCTCGGAAATTATGTTCAATCCAGCCGCAGTCTCAGGTGCCGCTAGGAGAGCTGACTCCTTTGAAAGCGGTTACTATTATGGGGGAAATGCGAGGAGGGAAACAATCTGAAGTCATAAAACAGGCAGAGAGGCTATTTGAAGCACTGGATATCAGCCAATGGTCTAAGACGGAAGGGACCAAGCTATCCGGAGGCGTGCGCCGATTAACCGCTTTTTGCATGTCTGTGGTGCAGGCCGGGAAAATTATCATACTGGATGAACCTACCAATGATGTGGACCCTGTCCGTAGGCGATACCTCTGGAATGAAATCCGTAACCTAACCAAAGAAGGCGTGTCGGTAATTCTAGTAACACATAACGTTCTTGAAGCAGAGAAGGCAGTAGATCGAGTAGCCATTTTACATAAAGGAAAGATCATTACGCAAGGTACTCCGTCAGAGGTGAAGGGTTCAATAAGCAGTCATTTACGTATTGAAGCGAGTTTATCCGCAGGAATAGACAAAGTGGATCTCCCGGGCTGGGCTCTTTCATCCAATCAGGATAATGGGCGTATTGCAATATACATAAATCCAAATACTGTAGTCGAGGTAATTGAATGGGCGAAGTCTCAAATAGACGAAGGGAAGTTCCTGGATTATTCATTGTCCCCAACCTCACTTGAAGATGTGTATGTTAAATTGACAGGAGGAAAGGAGGGTTCGGCGCTATGAACTTTATAAAGCAAGTTAATTATGTATTTGCTATGCAATTTAATAGAACCAAGGGATTCCTCGTGTTCTTTGCCATTATTCAAATCATGGTTTCAGTAGGGATTGTTATTGGTTTTACTTATCTGTTTGAAAATCCTGATTCAAATTCGATGCTGTTTCTGGCAACAGGTGCTCCAACGATCATTCTGACAATGACGGGGTTGGTTATTTTACCGCAACAGTTGGCTACTTCAAAGGTCGAAGGATATATTGAATTTATTCGCACATGGCCAGTAAATCGCGCATCTGTTATTGTTTCGGATACATTGGTATGGCTGATGATAACGGTACCCGGAATATCGATTGCAACCATTATTTCACAGCTCACCTTTCAACCTGGATTTGATTTTTCGTGGACCATTGTTCCGGCATTTCTGCTTACTGCACTAACCTGTATTGGAATTGGTTCCGGTTTTTCTTATGCGTTGCCAGGTAATGCTGCTATGGCGCTTTCTCAAGTATTGGCATTTGCAACGCTCATGTTCTCACCAATTAACTTTCCGATTGATAGACTGCCGGAATGGCTTCAGCTCACCCATCATGTCTTGCCTATATATTCAATGGCGGAAGTGATGCGTTCTGCTATGGCTGCTTCTACTTTCGCAGTGGACTGGTGGCACTATGTTAATTTGTCCATTTGGTGTGTTCTCGGTTATGGAGGCGCAATTTATATTCTGAACAAGAAATAATATTCTTATCCAACTATGCCAACGGAAAGGGATGATTTCTATTATCGGAGTGGTCGCGGTGGTAGGAGCAGGAGTAATGGGGGGAGATGTCGCGGCGACGGCAGCATTCCATGGATATAAAGTCATTGTAAAAGATGTTGATCCTGAGGCTCTGGCAAAGGCGCCTCATATCATTCGCCAGAATATCAGAAAGTATAAGATGATTTCTCAGGATCTTCAGAATTGGAATATATCGGACATTCTCTCCAGAATTACGTTTAGTGACAGCTATGAAGGCTTTGAGCAGGCATCCTGGATTATTGAGAACACCACTGAGGATGTAGAGGTGAAAAGCGCAGTCTTCAGAGAGCTGTGTGAAGTATGCTCATCAAATGTAAGGTTTGCTGTAAATACCAGTTGTATTACAATTACCCAGCTGGCAGGTCTTGTTCCCCAGCCTGAGCGAGTTATTGGAATGCATTTTATGAATCCCGTGCCGTTGAAAGGCATTGTTGAGACGATCCGGGGGTTTCATACTTCTGATGAGACGATTGAAGCTTCCGAAGCTTTTCTTAGAAGCCTTGGTAAGACATCGGTTCTAGTT
The DNA here is from genome assembly GCF_000517865.1 of Paenibacillus sp. FSL R7-269. Lineage (NCBI taxonomy): Bacteria > Bacillati > Bacillota > Bacilli > Caryophanales > Paenibacillaceae > Paenibacillus > Paenibacillus sp. FSL R7-269. The sequence goes on along the minus strand of NZ_ASPS01000047.1, from coordinate 66,228 downwards.
CAGGATTCTCCGGGCTTCGTATCAAACCGACTATCACACTTGTTCATGAACGAGGCAGCCTTCTTGGTTCAAGAGCAGGTGGCTGAGCCGGAACAGATTGACACATTATTCAAACAGGGATACGGCCATAAGATGGGCCCGCTGGAAACTGCGGATCTAATCGGGCTGGATACCGTTGTGCGTTCTCTTGATGTACTCTACCAAAATTATCAGGACCCTAAGTTTCGGTGTTGTCCGCTTCTGAAAAAGATGGTTGACGCCGGGCTGAAGGGCCGTAAAAGTGGTCGGGGCTTTTATACATATAATGAGAGAGGAATATGAATTTGAAGGACATAAAATGTGTAATCTGGGACCTCGACAATACTCTATGGGAGGGGGTACTGCTTGAGGGAGATCAGCTTTACTTGAAACCGGGTATTTCGGAGATTTTACAAATTTTAGACTCAAGGGGTATTCTTTTATCTATCGCCAGTAAAAACAACTATAAGGAAACGATGGAGTACTTAGAACAAGTTGGACTTGCCCATTACTTTCTCTATCCGCAGATTGGATGGGGGCCCAAATCTATTTCTGTAGCTAATATCCAAAAAAGCCTGAATATCGGTATGGACACCATTCTTTTTATAGATGACCAGATCTTTGAGCGGGATGAGGTAAGCGCGGCACATCCGGAAGTTAGTATTGTGGATGCTTCTAACTATAATAAGCTGCTGGGAATGGCAACTCTAATGCCAAAAGTAATCACTGAGGATAGCTGCAGGCGCAGGCTAATGTATATAGAGGAGCAACAGCGCAAAGGGGACGAGCTAGTATACCAAGGTACGCCCATTGATTTCTTGAAAAGCCTGAACATGGTATTCACCATATCTAAAGCTAACGAATCGGATCTGCAGCGTGCAGAGGAATTGACGGTTCGCACGAATCAGCTTAACTCAACGGGAGTTCAGTACAGTTCTGATGAACTTAAGGAATTGTTAAATTCCCCGCATCATCATTTGTGGATTTGTGAGCTGACGGATAAATACGGCTCTTACGGTAAGATTGGGTTGGTGCTGGTAGAGGTACAAGAAGAGGCTTGGGTTATTCATCTGTTGCTGATGTCCTGCCGGGTAATTTCCAGGGGAGTAGGAACCGTCCTGCTGTCTTTCTTGATGAAAGAAGCCAAAGCGCAAGCTAAAGGATTAAGAGCTGTTTTTCGGCGGACAGAACGTAACCGCCAGATGTTATTGACCTATCAGTTTGCTAACTTCGTGGAACGTGAATGTGTTGAAGATATCATAATCTTTGAGAACGATCTTACGAAGATTCAAGAATACCCGCCATATATTCAAGTGGATTCTCTTAGTAAAGGAGGAATAGCATGATGGAAACTGCGGAAAAAGCACGTTTGCGCATTCGAACTTTTATTGAAAACAATATGAACGAAATGTTTGATGATAATGAGGTTCACGACTCTGACAACATCTTTGAAAAAGGCTTCGTCAGCTCTTTGTTTGCTATGCAGTTGTTGAATTTTATCGAACAGGATTTTGCTATAGAAGTTAAGGATGAAGATATCCTGCTCTCAAACTTTAGTTCGGTAGATCAAATGTTGTGCTTAATAGAAAAAGTTAAAGGAGGCTCGTATGCATAAGGAATTTCAACAATCGATTCTTTCAAAAGCTACAGAGTATGCTGAGAAAGTAATCAGACCTAGAGCAGGAGAGTTCGACCGCCAAGAATATCTGCCTCGGGAGATTATTGATGGACTGGCTTCTCGAGGGCTATTAGGGGCTGCTATTCCTGAAAAATATGGCGGATTAGGCCTAGACCCTCTATTCTATGGATCTTTAACTGAAATTATAGGCAAAGCCTGTTGTTCTACACGTGCGTTATTGACAGTACATACTTCACTTGTTGGTGAGACGCTGGTTAAACTGGGAAGTTCCGCACAGCGTGAGCGTTACTTGCCAGAGATTGCTAAAGGGACAAAATTAGGCTGTTTTGCATTATCCGAATCTGGTGCGGGCTCAGACGCTTCTTCTGTCAAAACCCAGTATACAAAGAAAGAAAATATGTTTATTCTCAACGGCAAAAAAAAATGGATTACGTTTGGCGGCATAGCGGATATTATCTTGGTCGTTGCTGCTGAAGCTGATACACGAATAATCACCGCCTTTATAGTGGAGCGCACAATGCCGGGTGTCGAAGTCAAACCGATGAGTGGCTTGTTAGGGAGCAGAGCAGCCCATGTTGCCGAAATCTCATTTACAGACGTAGAGGTGCCGGCAGAGAATGTTTTGTGCAATGTAGGCGAAGGGCTTAGCTTTGTTGTTAATACAGCCCTGTTCTATGGCCGTTACAGCATAGCTTGGGCCGGTGTGGCCATCGGTCAGGCAGCGTTGGAGGAAATGGTGAGTTACGCAAGGACCCGGGAACAGTTTGGACAGAAAATTGGCAAGTTCCAATTGGTCCAAGGTCTTATTGGTGATGCGGTTACACAGGTCCATGCTGCAAGAGCGCTATGCATTAGAGCTGGAGAGCTATCTATTGCCGGAGATCATAGTGCTGTTATGGAAACCAATATCGCCAAGTATTTCACATCGATTATGGCCCGCCAAGTAACGTCTGACGCAGTGCAGGTATTCGGCGGCAATGGATGCTGGAACGAATATCCGGTAGAACGATTATTCCGTGAATCTAAGATTCTTGAAATTATTGAAGGAACATCACAGATTCAGCAATTGATGATTGCTAACTATGGGATGAGGAAATATCGCAGACGCTAGCTTTCTCTCATAAGGAGGTCAAAATGTGTACATATAATAACTTGGTCGAGGCACTTCGAGATCATGCTCGAGATGATGTTGGGATACACTTTCTTAACAACGCATTAGATGACGATTTTTTCTCCTATTCAGAGCTTTTAAATGAGGCAGGTAATTTCCTGTCAGCTTATCAGTCAGTTGGAGTGAACATTGGCGATGAGATGTTGTTATTGTACAAATCACCACGCGCTTTTGTGGCAGCATTTTGGGCCTGTCTTTTAGGGGGGATTGTGCCGGTACCTCTTGCTTTTCCTGAGAATAAGGATGAGATGCTTAAGCTATTTACAGTGTGGGGCATCTTGGAGCAGCCATGGATTACCACCGACAATGATACTCTGTTTAATAAGCTGAAATCCTTCTCTGATGAGGAAAATCTGTTGTCAGTTTATGAAGGGATGTCCTCTCATCTTTTTTACCCGGAGCAGATTGAGTGCGCTGGACGGGAACCTTATTTCCCCGTAATTCATTGCAAAGACATCGCCTTTATTCAGTTTTCTTCAGGATCTACCGGAGATCCCAAGGGTGTGTTACTTACGCATGAGAACCTCATGCACAACATTTATGACATTATTTCAAGTAACAACGTGCAGGATACGGATTCCTTTTTGAGCTGGAAGCCCATTTCACATGATTTCGGAATGATCTGTTTCCATCTGACTCCGATCGTTGCTGGCTTGCAGCAATACCGTATACCCACGAATACCTTTGTTTGGAATCCGATGTGCTGGTTCTCTGCAGTCAACAAATATAGAGCTACAATCCTGGGATCTCCCAACTTTGGCTTCAGACATTTCCTTAAACGGTTCAAGCGAGATACTGCACAAGCGGAGCAATGGGACTTGAGCTGCGTGAAAATTATCTTTAATGCGGCTGAACTTATATCGACTTCGTTATGTGAAGAATTCACAAAAGAGCTAGGGGACTGGGGCTTGCCCCCTGTGTCGATTAAGCCCGGCTACGGATTAGCTGAATCTACGCTCATTGTAACGGTTGTTCCGCCGGAAGAAGGGATATTAACGTATACGGTTGACCGGACGCAATTGGCATCGGGCCAGCCTGTCCGATTTGTTGAGCATACGGCACAAGAAGCATTGCAATTTGTAGATTGCGGCTTGCCTTGTGAGCACAGCGAGATCCGAATTACTGATGATATGCGAAGGACATTGGGGGAAGACACTGTAGGACATATCGAAGTTAGAGGATTGTGCGTTACTTCAGGATACTACAAGAACGCTGAAGCTACCCGTGCAGTTCTCAGCGAAGAGGGGTGGCTTGACACACAGGATTTAGGATTCCTGCACAATGGACGTTTGATTATGGTGGGCCGATTGAAGGAAATGCTTATTATCGGCGGAATAAATTACTTCCCTCATGATATCGAACAGGCCATACTGCGCGGTATGGGAGAAGATAAGCTAAATCAATATATTGTTTGCGGTGTACCTAATCCTGAATCAGGCACAGAGGATTTAGTGATATTTGTATATTTTAAAAAGAGCAGCGAAGAGTTTCTGCCTATTATAGAATTTGTTCGCAAGCAAGTATTGGATGGGTTAGGGCTGAAAGTAGACTACGTATTGCCCGTCAAAAAAATCCCGAAAACAACGAGCGGAAAAGTACAGCGTCATAAGTTAATTCGAGACTTTCTTGATGGGAAATTCGCTGGGAACATGGATAATTCAAATTGGGTACATCCAAAAAGAGCTTCAGCTGATATTTCACAAGCCCCCTCGCCCTTACATAAAGAAGAAATGTTAACGGTGGTAAGAGAAGAAGTAGAGAATCTATTGGGACGCAGCGGTATAGATATGCATGCTGGTTTGGTAGATCTTGGACTGAGTTCGGTCAAGCTAATGATACTTCAAGAAAACTTGGAGAAGCGTTTGGGTGTTGCTATATCGAGTACAGCAGTTCTGGACTATCCAAGCATTAGCGCTTTGACAAAGCTATTATCGCAACAGGAGGATCTTAAGGAATCCGGCGAAACTGAACGTCCTGCATCCGCTGAAGGCGGGAACATTGCAGTAGTAGGTATAGGATGTCGTTTTCCTGGAGGAGTGGATTCACCGGAGCGTTTTTGGAGTCTGCTAAGCGAAGGAATAGACCCTGTACAAGAAATCCCGGAATGGCGTTGGGAGAAAGATCCACAGGCCCAAGCGGATCTAACTACGCGCATGGGTGGCTTTCTTGATAATATTGATGCATTCGATCCGCTCTTCTTCGGGATTTCTCCGTTAGAAGCTGAGGCACTTGACCCTCAGCACCGGCTTCTTCTGGAACTGACTTGGGAGGCGCTGGAGGAGGCCGGGTGGAATCCCAAGTCTCTTAAGGGCAGCAATACCGGCGTTTTCGTTGGTATTGCCGGTAGCGATTATTTACAGGTTGGCCGGGATCTGGGGCATGCACCTGGACCATACACTTTTACGGGAGCAATGCTCAGTAGTGCAGCCGGCCGTCTCTCTTACGTCTTTGGTCTTCAAGGGCCTTGTATGGCCATTGACACTGCTTGTTCTTCTTCACTTGTAGCAGTGCAACAGGCCATGTTACAGCTTAGGGCTAATACTTGTGATGCCGCATTGGTCGCAGGCGTCAACCTGATTTTGCGAGCTGAAGGGCATGCCAGCTTCTCTAGAATGGAAGCCTTATCGCCTTCGGGCAGATGCCGTAGTTTTGATGAATCGGCGGATGGCTATATCCGGAGTGAGGGCGGAGTCGTGCTTGTTCTCAAACGTCTGGAGGATGCCTGTAAAGATGGAGATCATATTTGGGGAGTTATTAAAGGCGCTGCAGTCAACCATAACGGTCAGAGTGGAGGCTTTACGGTACCCAGCGGGCTGGCACAACAACAGGTTATTCGTCAGGCCTTAGCTGATGCTGAACTCAAGCCGGATGATATTGATTATTTGGAAGCACACGGTTCGGCCACCAAGCTAGGAGATCCCCAAGAGATGAATGCGCTGGTAGATGTATTCGGTGGGAGGGAGCGTCCTCTTTATATAGGAAGCGTTAAATCTAATATAGGTCACTTGGAGACGGCCTCAGGATTAGCCGGGCTTTGCAAAATTTTATTATCCATGCATTATAAGCAGATTCCGGCTAACTTGCACTTTAATAAAGGGAACCCGTTGATTAAATGGAACGAGATACCTTTTACCATTGTGAATGAGGTACAGGAGTGGGAAGCCCGGGACGGATTGAGACGGGCGGGCATCAGTTCATTGGGGATCAATGGTACTAATGCACATATTGTGGTGGAGAACGTACCAAGTGAGTTAACAAGTTCAGATGTAGGGCTCTCGGAGCCATCAAATCTATTTACGGTTTCGGCCAGGACTGAGCCGGCCCTGCGTGAGTATGTGAGAGCTCTGGCTGAGTGGTGCCGCAAACCTAGTGTGGGGATTACAGAGCTTTGTCGTACGTTGAGTATAGGCAGAGCAACTCTAACCCACCGGCTTGCCCTCAGTGTCGATAACATGGATACGCTTGCCGCACGCCTGGAAGCCTTGGCGGAACTACAGATGCCTGTGGGAGTGAAAGCAACTGAACAACCGGGAATGATAGTGTTCCTATTTACAGGCCAAGGTTCACAATATCATGACATGGCTTGTGAATTGTACCAGCAGGCTCCCGTATTCAAGGACAAGCTTGATGAATTGGATGCAGCATTCCAGTCTCAGATCAATGTGTCCCTTGTCGATTTAGTGTATGGTCACTCAAATGATGCATTGCAGCGCCCTTTGTATGCCCAACCCCTAATTTTCTCGATAGAAATAGCGTTGGTGCATTATTGGGAATCTCTTTCCATTATTCCAGATCTACTAATTGGGCACAGCATTGGGGAATATGCTGCGGCTTGCATAGCAGGCGTGATGAGTCTAGAGGATGCTGTGTATATGGTGGCTACCCGCGCTAAGATTATGGATGGAACTCCGGTCCAAGGCCGGATGATCGGTGTACTTGCCGATGAAGTCAAGGTAAGGGAGCTTATAGCCGGTTATGATGATGTATCAATAGCCGCTGTAAATGCCCCTGAGAATATCACCGTATCTGGTGGAACAGCCAGTATGGATAATCTGATACAGCGTGCTAAAAAGAAACGGATTTTCATTGAAGAGCTAGAGGTATCACATCCATTTCATTCCGTACTTATGCGTGACGACGCAAGGAAGATGGAGATGATGCTGGCAAATCTGAAGTTTCATGCTCCATCCCGGCGCTTGATATCCGCCTGTACCGGTACCTTCGTTTCAGAAGATACAATTATGAATGCGGCTTACTGGGGAGACCATCTAGTAGAGCCTGTGCTCTTCTCAGAAGCGATAACCACTGCGGTAGCGGCAGGGGGGAGTTTGTTCTTAGAAATCGGATCAACCGCTACCCTAAGTGGGTTGGTTGCTCAGAATATTAGTAATCCGGATATTCTAGTACTGCCAAGTTTGCGTAAAAATCGATTAGCATGGAAACAGATGCATGAGTGTATGGGGCAATTGTGGCAGCTAGGGTACCCTATTAATTGGAAGGCTCTCTATGGTGGACATGCTGCTCGCATTGGCAATTTACCGCATACCCCCTACGAGCGTCAGAGAGTGTGGTATTCCGATAACAGAATTGCTGCTTTGCCCGGAAATATATTGCAATCTGAATCGATCAGAAGTGAGGTTGCAGCGACTCTTGAGGCAACGCCTGCTTGGGATGTAGACACCAGTGGAATTCAGAAGCAGCTTAAAGAAATGATTTCACAGGTGACTGGTGCTGCTGCCGCTGAGATCTCTGGTTCCCTCAACCTGTTTACTCTAGGGTTGGACTCTCTGATGTTAGTGCAGCTAGGGAAGAATATCAGAAAAAGTTTCGGAGTGGATATTCCTATAAAAACCTTCTTTGCAGAATTACATACTGTTGAACTACTGGCGAACTATATCTTAAAAAATCACACGGTAGCAGTACCTGCTTATCAGGTTCCGGTGAAAGTAGAAAGTAATAGTAATTCTGATGATGTGCAACAGATTATTAACCGTCAGCTAACCATTATGGAAGAACAGTTGCGCCTGTTGAATGGTGTTGTTGTACCAGATAAGAAAAAAAATGCTTCAAGCTCGCCGCCTGTTAGTATCACTAGCTCCAGGGGCATCAAGCTCACGGAGGATTCACTAACACCGCGTCAGCAAGAATTCTTGAACAAATTCATCATTCGATGGAACTCGCGCACCCGGAAATCTAAAGCATATGCCTCTGAGTATAGAGAAACGCTGGCTGATTGGATCGTAAGTCTTAACTTTAGCCGCAGCATTAAAGAATTAGTCTATCCATTGGTTTCGGCAGAGTCCCAAGGCTCCAAGTTCTGGGATGTAGATGGAAATGAATATCTGGATACTGCAATGGGCTATGGAGTATCATTTTTTGGACATAAGCCTGAGTTTATTATTGAGGCAATTCGTAATCAGCTGGATAAGGGCTTCGAGCTTGGACCTCAATCGCAATTGGTTGGGGAGGTAACCATGCTGATCCGTGAGCTTACTGATGTGGAACGTGTGGCTTACTGTAATACAGGTACTGAAGCCGTTATGGTCGCTTTGCGATTGGCGCGATCGGTCAGTGGAAGAAGCATGATAGCTAAATTTACCAACTCTTTCCATGGAAGCTTTGATGGTGTTTTGGCAGAAGCTGATGGCGGTTATAGCCAGCCTATGACCTCAGGCATACCGCAGTCTATGGTGGAGGATACGGTAGTACTGCGATATGGTAGCGAGGAATCCCTTGCGGCTATCCGCAAACATGGGTCGGAGTTGGCAGCCGTATTGGTAGAGCCTGTCCAAAGCCGGAATCCAGGGCTTCAACCAAGGGAATATTTACATCATCTAAGGGCTATTTGTTCAGAGTATGGCATCGCTTTGATTTTTGATGAGATGGTGACAGGCTTCCGTATTCATACGGGCGGAGCACAGGCGTATTTCGGGATTCAGGCGGATATCGTTACTTATGGCAAGCTGATTGGCGGCGGCATGCCGATTGGTATAGTGGCAGGCAAAGCACTGTATCTGGATGCAGTGGATGGCGGTAACTGGTCGTATGGCGATGAGTCAGGACCGTCAGCTGAGACAACCTTCTTCGCAGGCACCTTCTGTAAGCATCCTCTGACAATGGCTGCTTCCAAAGTAGTGTTGGAGCGCTTGAGAGACAATGGAACAGCTCTGATTGACGAGATTAATGAACGCACCCGCTGCTTTGTTGAGCGTTCTAATGCTTATTTTGCTGAAGCGGGTGTGCCCCTTACAACCTTACAGTTTGGTTCGATGTACCGGTTTGTTACAGGGGTCTCTACAGATATGAGTGTATTGTCATTAGAAATTAATCTGTTCTTCCGTCTGATGATGGAAGCAGGTGTGTATGTGTGGGAGAGGCATACCTGCTTTTTCTCAGCAGCTCATACCAATGAGGATTCAAGTAAGATTCTGGAGGCATTGCGGTACAGTGTGGAGACACTGAGAGCCGGAGGCTTTTGTTTCAGAGCGGTAGAAGATCCCAAAGACCCCATTGATCCGAATGAGATGTCTAAATCCAGCCCGATTCAGTTTGGATTGTCTTCTGAGGAGCGCAGGGTTTACATCATGTCTAGGTTCAAAGGCGGCAACGAAGCCTATCAAGTACGCGGCTTGCTCGCCATGGATGGAATTCCTAATATTCCTGAATTAAAGAAAGCTTTTAAATCCCTATCCGACAATCATTTGATGTTGCGAAGTTCATTCCATGTCAAGAATTCAGAGGTAATCCATGTTATTGCCGAAACCATAGAACCTGAATGTATACATGCCGATTTACGGAATGGCGACAGCTTGGAGCGGTTTGAAGTACTATGGAAGCGCCCATTTGATCTTACTCAAGCTCCTCTATGGCGGTGGGGACTATTGGTAGATCATGATGGCTGTTATAAGCTCGTATTTTGCTTTCATCATCTAATTGTGGATGGCGCTTCTATAGATATCATTCTGCAAGATTTGGAGCAAGTTTCCAGAGGTGCTATTCCACAACAATCTTTTTTCACTTATCAGGATTATGTACAAGCAGAGAAAGTATTTCTAGCAAGTCCTGAGGCTTCCCGGCAAAGGGACTGGTGGCTAAAACAACTGAGTCCCCTGCCTGCTGGGCTTAACTTGCCGAATGATGAATTAAGACCGGCAATTAATACATTCAAGGGAGCAAGCAGATTTTTCACTATAGAGTCTGAAATGCTATCTAATGTGAAGGTACTGGCTCGGAAGTATCAAACCACTCCTTTCATGTTATTTTTGGCAGCTTGGGCAGCATTTTTAGGACGGATTGCAGTTCAGTCGGACTTCTGTATCGGCATTCCATGGAACCGGAGAAACAACAATGATCTTGATGGCATAGTCGGTATGTTTGCGCAGACGCTGGTATTACGGCTACAGCCGGAGCCAACGCTATCATTTGAAGAGTTTCTGGCGTCCGTTAAGGAAAGATGCCTGGAGGCTTATGGAAATCCGGAATATCCATTAGATAGGTTATTGGAAGATTTAAATGTACCGCGGGATTTGGGGCGAAATCCACTATTTGATGTCATGTTTATTTATGAGAATGGCCAGCAGAGAATTGTGGAACTTGGTGGAATTCAAGGCGTGCCGGAAGAAGTTCCAACGGAACATGCTACTTTTGATCTGACGCTAGAGATGATCGAGCGGGACGGTCAACTCTTCTCCAGTATTAATTATGCTGTTCCTTTATTTAGTCAATCGAGAATTGACGAATGGATCATACAATTTAAGAGCTATTTACACGAAATGATTCTTAATCCTTCCCAGTCATTAGATGAAATACGACTTCTAGGAGAAGATGAAGAGGAAGAACTAACAAGCAAAGGAATGGGGCCCGAGGTCAAGCAGACAGGAGCAATGACTGACAGGATCATGGCTGAAGTAGTTAAGGAACAGAGTGATAAGCCTGCAGTCTGGTTTCGGCAGAGAGAATGGACATATTCGGAGCTTGATGTCCGCGCAGGAGCTTTGGCTGCAAGAATGGCGGATATTGGTATAGGCAAAGAAGATATAGTGGGCATATTGTTGCCTCGAACACCAGAAATGCTGGCAGCGATGCTTGCAATTCTTAAGGTGGGGGCGGCATGGCTGCCATTGGACTTGTCATATCCAGATGAAAGCTTGCATTACATGTTAGATAACAGCAGAACGAGCCTGGTAATATGCGAAGCTTCCTATGAAGGCCGCTCCCATTTCTCTATACCTACCTTAGATCCGGCTGATGTAATGGAATATAAGACGGAATGTACCTTTGAGAATCAGAGCAGCACTGAAGATTTGGCTTACTTAATATTCACATCCGGTTCAACAGGCAGACCAAAGGGCGTGCAGATCGAACATGGTTCTTTGGCTAACTTCCTCTGTGGTATGGCTAAGGCATTGAATTGGACGCGGGGAAGCCGGACAGCTTGTTTGACTACCATTAGTTTTGACATATTTCTGCTAGAAACATTCCTCTGTCTGTCTCAAGGGGGATGCGTGGTTCTGGCGGATGAACGTGAGACAGCTGATCCCCAGTCTATAGCACGACTTGTACGTGAGGGACAGGTGGACATTTTACAAATGACGCCTACACGGTTGCAGTTAATTCTGACGGACCCGCAAGTGATGAAAGAGGTTATGGGTTCCATTCAGACCCTCATCGTTGGAGGTGAAGCCTTTCCGAAGAAGGTGCTGCCAATGCTCCAGCAGTTCGAATCGTTGAGGATATTCAATGTTTACGGACCAACAGAGACATGCATATGGTCCACATGCAAAGAGCTGACCTCTGCTCAAGAGATTAACATAGGTGTTCCTATACAAAATACACAAATCTATTTGCTGGATGCCTATAGACAATTGGTTCCTGAAGGAGTAGAGGGTGACCTCTGGATTGCAGGAACAGGAGTGGCTAGAGGATATATCAATAATCCTAAGCTAACTGCAGAACGTTTCACCGAGAATCCCTTTTATGAAGGAAGAATGTATCACACGGGAGATCGAGCAATATGGAAGGGGTCAGAACTAGAATTTGTCGGTCGCAATGACGATCAAGTCAAGATTCGCGGTTATCGTATCGAACTTGGTGAAGTAGAGGAGGTTATTAAACAACATCCTGCTATCGCCAATGCTGTTGTGGCGGTACAGGAGCTGGGCCCAGGTAACAGTGTATTAGCCGCGTACTTTCAAACGAAACCCGGAATGGAGATAGTCAAGGATGGGCTTATGGAATGGATTGCAGACCGTCTCCCTGAATATATGGTGCCTGCAAGGTTATCAGAGCTGTCTGTCATTCCGCAGACTCCGAATGGAAAGATAGACCGGAAGGCTCTGCCTGCAGCACCCGTTATTGTTACTGTTCGTAATGAAAACATCGAAGAACCTCTATATCAATTGGACACTACTCTGCTGAATATATGGAGAACATTCGTGGGTGAGCGCGATATTGGGATCCACGATAACTTCTTTGATGTGGGTGGAAACTCATTTAGCCTTGTGCTGGTGCAGGCTGAGTTAGAAAAGATCTTCCCGGGTGTTGTCTCGGTAGCGGACTTGTTTGCGAATCCTACGATTGCACGGTTGAGACATTATATTCATAGTTCCATTTCTAGTGCGTCTACAGGACAAGAAGGTGTACTAACCCTTGCAGATTCTTGGTTCAACCATTCTTCCGGGAATGAAGGGCGTTTTGCAGCGACTCTGACCCCGGGAATGGTTCGGACTTTAAGAGAAATGGGGACAGAGAATAATAAGATCAGCATCTCAGAAATCATAATGTCTCTATTTGCTGTATACCTGCACAAGGAATTAGGGCAAGAAACAATACCTATCTGGTTAATAGCAGATTCGGAAAGAGCAGGTTTCATTGATTTTGATTTTGGAAGACGCTCGGATATTGGACAGATGCTCAGTGAATGGTCTTCTGCTGTTCAGTCATTTAGTGATTATCGACTCTTACAGACGATAAGCCCATTAATCACTGCAGAGAACGGGGTGCGAGTGGGATTCATCACAGACCATGGACTTGATTGGCATCGTGTGCTGAATGACCTGGATTTCGTGCTTGCACTTGAAGGAGCGGACGAAGAAATCAAGCTCGCTATTTATTATAATGGACGCCTAAAGGCGGAAATTATACGGAACCACCTGAACCGATTAATAAAGATGCTGAATATAGTGATTAGCAAAACTAAATCAAAAGGAGATACTTCATGAGCCAAATAGTTGCAATGTTTCCTGGGCAAGCATCTCAATATGTGGGTATGGGTAAAACATTATTCGTGCGCCATGAATCGGTGCGCCAACGATTCTCGAAAGCCTCGGAAATATTGGGCTTTGATCTGTCTGAGTTGTGTTTCAACGGACCTTCCGCTACATTAACACAGACTGAAAACACTCAACCTGCGATTCTTGTTCTTAGTGTGGCTATGTTTGAAGTGGCTCAAAAGGAAGGGTTTCAGCCTTCTTTTTTGGCTGGTCACAGTCTCGGTGAGTTGTCTGCGCTGACGGCATCTGGTGTGTTGGATTTTGAAGATGCTGTCAGGCTGGCGCGAATTCGGGGAGAGGCTATGGCTGCATGCTCTACAGGCATTAAGACAGGAATGTCAGCAGTAACTAATGTTGAAGCGTCCCAAGTTGAAGTGATAGTGGCAAAATTACAAGCTGAAGGATATAGTGTCCAGATCGCTAACTACAATACCCCGTTGCAGACAGTATTGTCGGGAAGTGCTGAAGGGCTACAATCCGCAGGAGAACGTCTGGTTGCCATAGGAGGGAAGGTACATCCGCTGAATGTAAGCGGCGCATTCCATAGTACCTTTATGTCAAGTGCGGTTGAGAGAATGGTTGCTGCTATGGAGCCTATGAAGTTTGGGGATATGTCAATTCCTGTTATGAATGGACTTGAGGGCCGGCTGTATACGAAAGATGATGATATTAAGTCTATTCTTGCAGCTCAATTGACTGGACCAGTACGCTGGACCACGGTGCTTGACCGATTATCCGAAGAGCGCATAGCGCTGTGGCTGGAGATGGGACCAAAGGATGTTCTCAAAAAAATTGGATTACAAACATTTCCTGATAGTAAATTCTATGCCTACGATGATGAAGCAGACAATGAAGCTAGTAGAACACAGCTTGCGGCAATTCTTCAGAATAAAGAGCGACTGCCAAACCTGGTGGGACTTTGCCTGGGTGCAGCGGTAAGCACACGTAATACAAATTGGGATGAGGCGGCTTATCATAAAGGTGTTGTGGAGCCTTACAAAAATATCCAAAACCTGTACGACAAGGCTGCAAAAGAAGGGCGTACTCCAAACCACGAAGAAATGCAGGAAGCATTAGCTCTATTGCGTCAAATTTTTATGACTAAGGGCATTCCTCCAGAGGAACAGTTTACAAGATTTAGTTTGTTATTAAAGGCATCGGAAACTGACCGGGATTTTCCAGAGTACTTGACAACGGCTAAGGAGGGCTGTTGATGGTAACACCGATTTTCAGTCTTGATGATATTGATCTTAATGATATATCGGATAGCTCGTCTGACACTGAGCTTGTGATACATTCCGAGAATTTGCGCCCCCTTTCCCGGGCAATTGCCATTATCGGTATGGACGGTAAAGTGGGTGAAGCGGAAAATCTGGAGTTATTTTGGGAACTATTAGTGAATGAGCGGGAGGGGCTTAAATCTCTCTCGGAACAAAGACGCCGAGACTTGGATAACTATACAAAAACAAGAGGCCTGGAGTCCCCTCTTCCTGAAAACGCATATGTTAAGGGAACTTTTTTAACAGATTTAACCGGTTTTGACCCTCTTTTTTTTGGTATATCCCAGCAAGAGGCAAAGTATATGGATCCTAACCAGAAAATTTTCCTGGAAACGGCATGGAAAGCATTAGAGGATTCAGGGTACGGGGGAAAGGAAATACAGGGATCGGATACTGGAATCTATGTAGGATTCTCATCAGACTTTGGTGAAGCTTACCGGCATATGTTGACGTCACTAGACCCGGATGCGTCTGAAGTTGCGGTAGCCGGGAATATTAAATCGATTATAGCAAGCAGGTTGGCATACCATTTAGATCTTAGAGGCCCTGCTTTATTGGTCGATACGGCCTGTTCCTCGGGGTTAATGGCCATGTACTTAGCTTGCCGCTCCATTCAATCAAGGGAATGCTACATGGCTATTGCCGGTGCTGTCAAATGTGACCTTGTTCCTTTGTTAGAAAGTAAGGAGAGCAGAGTAGGCATAAAAGATATTCAAGATACATTTGCTCAGGATGGACATACCCGCACCTTTGATAATGCTTGTGCAGGTACTACGGCAGCTGAGGGTTCCTTTGCTTTTGTATTGAAGTCACTGGAAGCAGCGGTAAGAGACGGAGACACTATCCGAGCTGTAATTCTGGGAGGAGCCGCTAATCAAGATGGTGCTTCTAATGGAATTACCGCTCCTAACTCTGAGGCTCAGGAAATGTTAATTGTTCGGGCCTTGAGAGATGCGGGTGTCTCCGCTGAGAGCATCAGCTACATTGAGGCTCATGGGACGGCCACCCGCCTCGGAGATCCCATTGAGGTCAGCGGCATTCAGCGTGCTTTCAAGCATTTTACGAACAAGAAGCAATTCTGTGCGATCGGTTCTTTGAAAACAAACATAGGACATTTAGACAATGCTGCAGGTCTTGGGGGAGTAGCGAAGATAGTGTTGGCCATGCAGCAAAGAGTGCTTCCTGCCAGCTTAAACTTTGCTATACCCAACCGTAGTATTCCTTTTGTGCAGTCTCCTGTATATGTAAATAATCAGACTGTATCCTGGCCAGGGGATCAAGATAAGGCTGTACGCGCAGGAATCAACAGCTTTGGGCTTAGTGGAACCAATTGCCATTTGATAATGGAGTCTGCTCCGGTTCTACAGCAGCGCTCACGTTCTACGGAACCAGGCCCGCTCCTGCTACCTTTGAGTGCCAAAAATGAGATGGCGTTAAAACAATTAGCCGCAGCTTACAGTAACCGTATAGCGGAGTCTACTGTAGACTTGGCTGATGTAGTTATGACTGCTTCGCGGGGACGTCTGCATCATAATCTGCGGTTGGCGGTTGTTTTCGAGACCCGTGACCAATTATGTTCATTGCTGGAACGGTATGCGAACAACGGACCGGAGATGTTGTCTGACACATGCTTGTTCTATGGGGAGCACCGCCTCATTGCAGATGGAATGAATCGGCGCCGTTCTACAGATATAACGGAGATGGAACAGGAGCGTATGAGCCATGAGGCGATGACTATGATTGAGGGTAGTCAACACAGGCCGACAAAAGAAGTTCTGCTCAAATGGGCACAGCTCTATATCGCAGGGGGAGAGCTTCCTTGGAGCCAGCTTACTATCGATTTGGAAGCCCGGCGCATCCCGCTGCCAACCTATCCGTTTCAACATATACGTTGCTGGCCGGAACCTTCTCAGGATGGAACTGATACCAGCTTGAACCCGCTCCATCCTTTATTAGGTACGTCATTGGTGCATACCATTGGACACACATTAATCAAAAGCATTCTCGGGCCTGAGACTCATTGGGAGCTGGCTGAACATAAAATCCAAGGTACATATCTACTACCCGGAACGGCTCTTGTTGAAATGATGATGGATTATGCGGGGAGACATAACGGGCAAGACATGTCTTTGTATTTTAAGGATATCCGCTTTGAACAGCCGTTCATGGTGGATCACGAATCCTCTAAAGAGCTGCATCTTCTTGCAGAGGATGACGGTGGTCGTACGCACCTCCGGTTTGCCAGTCTTTCGTCTGATGGTGAATGGGTACAGCATGCTGAAGGGTTCTGGTATAACGAAGACATTATACAGCCGGACATTCATTCTAAGGTTGATTTAGAAGCGATAAGGGCACGAATGAACCGGTCCGTTGCGATGGACTCAAGTGAAGACTTGGCTAGAGGATTAGAGCTTGGGGGGCGTTGGGTTCATTCTTTTGTGAGCGGTATGATTGATGATTCTGCGGAGGAATTTTTAATCGAACTTTCTTTGCCTGCTGAATATATGGGGGATGAAGCCGCCTATACTCTGCATCCCGCTTTAATGGATAACGCAGTGAATGCGGCTAACAATATGATGGGAGAAGGAGAACTCTATCTACCATTGTCCTACGGCAAGTTAGTTGTACACCGACGTCTTCCGGCCCGTTTTTTCACGCATTTACGTAAGACCCATGGAGTAAAGGGAGACCCTGTTCACCGTTTCGATATTAACCTGTATGATGCCCAAGGCAGTCTGGTCGTTGAGATCCGTAATTATTGTATAAAGTCTGCTTCTGAAGCGTTCTCTGGAACGAAGGGGGCTAATAACTATGGACGTAGAGAGGTTTACCGTCCTTATCCCTTGCCTATGCCGAAGCAATTACCTTCTGGAACGGTAGTACTGGCAGGAAGAATCTCCAGAACCTACGAGCGGTTGTTGCAGGCTCTGAAAGAGAGAGGACACCGCGTAATTGAGATTACCTCGGATTCCGGTGATTGGGAGCAGCCGTTAAAGTTGTTATCTAATGAATGGCTGTCTCAGGCGATTTTTGTATGGGACACTCCAGGAGCTCTCAGCAGCCAGCTTGAGAGTTGGGGGGAGGTTGATGAGGCTGTATATCAGGGGGCCGCTTTCTTAAAGGCATGGTCAACCGCCAGACTCAAGACTCAAGCAGGTGTGATTGCCCTTACCCATAGGGGCTGGTCTGTGGGCGATGACGAAACAGATCTACATCCGGGGCAGGCGGCTTTGGGGGGCCTGTGGCGTGTAGGCGCTCTTGAGTTTGAGACAATGAACTTACGCTGTATCGATCAGGACGAAGAGACTTCTAGCGATGTTATGTTGGATGAATTTGCGGATGTTGGCAGACCGACATTTTTGGCTTACAGAAAAGGGCAGGCCTATGAGCCAGTCGTAGAAGACTGTGCTGTGCCAACGCAAGCTGCACTTCCAGTGCCAGTGCATTCAGGAATGTTTGTTCTTAGTGGAGGAACGGGCAGTCTTGGAATGGAGGTAGCGGGACTTTTGGCCCGGCGCGGGGTAAAGCGAATGGCTTTATTAGGTTATCGTACTATTCCAGCAAGGGATTCCTGGGAGCATTTAGTTGAGAGCTCAATGGATGCTGAACTGGTTATGCGACTGAAGCAATGGCTGGAGTTGGAACGGGTGTTAGAGGTATTGGAGGTCCGCTCAGTTAGAATCGAAGACTTTGAAGCAGTTGCTGCTCTCATGTCGGAGCTTCGTAGTGACCACGGACCGATTCAGGGTGTTATTCATCTGGCTGGCCGGGCAGGATCAGGGTTCTTATTTCAAAAAACGGAAGAAACCTTCCGCGAGGTATATGCCCCGAAGGCTAATGGCGCTTTGAATCTGCATCTTGTAACGTTGGAGGATCAACCGGAGATCTTTATACAGTTCTCAAGCATCTCCTCGCTGCTGCTTAATCCCGGCCAGTCGGATTATACAGCAGCTAATATGTTTATGGATTCGCTGGCTGCATATAGACGGCAGATGGGTTTACCTGCTTTAAGTCTTCAATGGCCGGCGTGGCGTGAGACCGGTATAGCCTGGCGGATGAATGCTGTAGATGAAGACGAACTATTTACCCCTCTGAACACCGATGAGGCTTTGGCGCTATTCGATAGGATTGTATGGAGAGGCCAGGAGCTTCCACCTGTTATTATGCCTGGAAGGACATTCAAAACGAATGGTTATATACAACAAAAGCCAAAGATGCTTCACAATACAGTGCCACAAAAAAGGACACAAATTACACTGTTGGGTATCACTGAACCGGACGAATTCGATTTGGAAGTGGCGGGCATATGGGCTCGTACACTTGAATTAGACAAAGTAGAGGCCGACGATGAGTTCAGTAGTATAGGAGGCAATTCTCTGCTGACATCACAAATGCTCAGGGAATATGAAAAAATCTATCCCGGGATAATGGAAATTGCAGATCTCTTCACTTATACGACCATACATAAACAAGCGGGATATGTAAGAGAACAGCTTGGTAAAGCTGCTTCTGCAGCTACAGCTCCGATTACAGATTTCAATAAAAATTTGGACGAAATACTTGAGCTGGTAGCAACGGGAGAACTGACGGTCGAGGAATCTTCTTCACGCTTAACCAATAAAAAAATGAAGGAGGGATAACAGATGGAAGAGCTAAAAAAATATATATTGTCCCAGGTCGCTAAACAACAGTTGAGTAAAGACGAAGCGAAGGTCTTGCTTACAGAACTGATGAAAACTACTGAATCCGTTCAGCGGGACGTCGCGATTATTGGGATGGCAGGCCGTTTCTCAAGTGCCAATGATACTGAAGAGTTCTGGAAAATCTTGAGGGACGGTGTGAATGGCATCCGTGAATTCCCTCCGGAGAGGCTTCGTGATATTGAACATGTATTACGTAACCCGCATTACTCAGAGTTTATGCTCGGTAATGCAATACATCCTGAGGATATTCCTGACATTAACGTCCGGGCCGGATATTTAGACGAAATAGACAAGTTCGATGCCGCTTTTTTTGGAATACCCCGCACTGAGGCAACGTACATGGACCCCAATCAGCGTGTAGCATTGGAGATTGCATGGGAGGCTATGGAGGATGCAGGCTACGGCGGTGATTCTCTGATCGGGAGCCGGACGGGTGTTTATATAGGCAGGGATGAAACCAATTATTCTTTTTACCGGCTTAGCTCTGATAAGCATCCTATGCAGCTCACGGGCTCGTGGGAGAGTATGATTGTCAGCCGGATTTCGTATGCTTTCGATTTTAAGGGACCCTCTATGATCATAGATACGGCTTGTTCTGCAGGGCTGGTTAGTATCCATATGGCAGCTCAAGCTCTGATTGCTGGTGAATGCCATCAAGCGATTGCCGGAGGTCTTAATCTGACGACAACAGGTGAAATAAAGCCTCGTTACTTAGAAGGGGCGAACATGGAAAACGTGGAGTCAAACGATGAATTAGTCAAGACTTTCGATGCAAAGGCTAACGGTACAGTATGGGGAGAGGGAGCCGGAGTAGTCCTGCTTAAGCCACTGCATCGGGCACTCGAGGATGGAGACCATATCCGCGGCATAATAAAAGCCAGCGCCATCAATAACGATGGCAGAACGAATAGCTTGACAGCACCAAGTGCAAAAACGCAAGAAGATGTAATTGTCGATGCTTGGGAAAAAGCGGGCATTCCGCCTGAAACGATCTCTTATGTTGAAGCCCATGGGACAGGTACTGTATTGGGCGACCCCATTGAGGTAAAGGGACTGATGAGTGCTTTTCGCCGATATACATCCCGGCGGCAATTCTGCGGCATCGGATCACTGAAGAGCAACATGGGGCATATGGTTGCTGCCTCCGGTGTGGCATCCTTGATTAAGGTTATTAAGTCCATGGAGCATAAGGAATTGCCGCCTACAATCAATTTCTATACGCCTAACCCGTATATTAATTTCGTTGAAAGTCCTTTCTATGTAAATAACAAGCTGCAATCCTGGGATGTTAATGGAATTCCCCGCCGGGCTGCAATCAGTTCCTTCGGCTTCAGTCGGACGAACTGTCATCTGGTTGTCGAAGAAGCACCTAATATGGAGCCGAAGCCAGCTTTGCAGCCCCGGTATTGTCTATCCATTAGCGCTAAGAATGAAGAGGTGATGCAGCAATACCTCCAGCGCTACATGCCATTTTTAGAAGGGGATTCATGGAATCTGGCTGACTTATGTTACACCTCGAACATTGGCCGGGGACATTATGAATACAGGACTGTAATTATTGCAGGAACTGAGAATGAACTGCGCGAGAAAGTAAAGGCCTTAGTGAATAACGGAGGGAGTCCCCTAGGGTTAACCGGAGTATACACGGGCTATCACATGATTGTAAGTGAGAAGAAGCAACTGCTTGAATCTGGTGAGCTTAGCGTGTACACACGTAATAACCTTAGTGAATTAGCCTCATTTAAGATGAAGGATTATCTGAACGGGGATTCATCGGACGCATCGATACTTGAGAGAGTGTGCCGGCACTATGTCGAAGGAGCCGATATTAACTGGGAGCTTCTCTATCATAAAGAATCTCGCAGAAGGATACCTATTCCAGTATATCCATTACAGCGAATACGTGTGTGGGCTGATCCCAAGGTCAGCAAAATCCGCACAAAGCCCGCAGATAATCTGCATCCTCTGGTAGAAGAGAAGCTTCCAGCCCATGAAGGAAAACACAGCTATCAAACAACGTTCAGAATTGATAAGCATTGGGTACTGTCGGACCACCGGATAAGCAACAAAGCTGTGCTGCCAGGTACAAGCTACCTGGAAATGGTGCGATTTGCTGCGGCTCGAGCTTTTGGCCAGGAGAGCATTGAGTTTCGTGATGTATTCTTTCTGTTTCCTCTGATCGTTGAAGAAGAGGCTGAAGTATTGGCCCAATTAACGCTAACGCCAAGGGAGTCCGGGTACTCGTTCTCTGTGGCGAGCTGTAATCAGGCTGGGGAGTGGATTTCCCACTTAGAGGGTAAGGTATATGCTTTGGATGTTGAATTAGGTCAGGATCGGATGGATCTAACGGATCTCAAGTCCCGGGCAGATGAGGTGCAAGATCCTTTCATAGATGACCACGACACTGGAGTTTTTAGATTCGGTCCCCACTGGGATACGGTACGTGCAGTCTGGCGGATTGGTTCTGAAACACTGGCTCGTTTGCAGCTAGCAGAGAATTTACAGCAGGAGCTTAATATCTATCCTTTACATCCTTCGCTACTGGACAATGCAGTTAATCTGACCAGCCAAAGTACGGGGGAGACATTCCTTCCCTTCATGTACAAGCGGCTAAGATTCTATCGTTCGTTTACACAGGAATTATATACTCATATCCGCCTCCATACTGCTAAGGATGGAAGAGGCGAGACTATGACCTATGACATAGATATTGTAGATGCTGAAGGACGGATTGCGGCACAAATCAGCGATTATTCTGTTAAGCGGGTGCATGACCTCGATTTAATAGGCAGTGATGATACAGCAGGTTCCTGCTTACAGATGACATGGGTAGCCCGCGAAGAGTCGAAGAAGTCATTGTATGAAGAGAAGGACGGACCGTGGGCGCTCATTGCAACCGAAGGAAGTCGCTATCAGGGCTTGCGGAACGCTTTGGAAGTAGCTGGAGTCGAGGTGGTGACCTTTCTGCTGGCAGCGGATAACAAGGAAGAAGCTGCTCCTGCTTATACACCAGATCCAAAAGGTATGGATACGATATTGTCAATTGCCGAGAAGAACGGAGTCAAGGGACTGCTGTTTTCATGCGATTACACCTTAGAGGCTGGGGAATCTGATCTGGGGTTTGCCGAAAGACGCAGTCTCGGCGTGGATGCCTTGTTCCAGCTATGTAAGAGCATTCTGAACGGAAAGTCCAAATGGCCCGGCGGTCTAAAAGTATTGGTACGGGATGCCTGGGCTGTAGACCATTCGGAGTGGATCGTTCCCCTTTCGGCGGCTACAGGAGCGCTTGGAAGAGTAATCGGTCAGGAGTATAAGCACTTAAATGTAGACATTGTGGACGTATCGGGGCCGGTCTCTGAAATTGCCGTAGTGGATGAGTTGTTCCGGTTCAAAGGAGCCGGACTACGGGCATTACGTACTTCGGGAGTTTTCATTGAGGAACTGCGGCCGCATCGTGTGCCGCTGAACACGAGTCTTTCAATGGAGCGTACAGGTGTCTATTTAATATCCGGTGGTCTAGGCGGTGTGGGTCTTGCTGTGGCTGGACGTTTGGCTGAGAAAGGCAAGGCAAACGTCGTACTGCTGGGCCGAACGCCTATAGCGCCGGCTGATGAATGGAAGAGTTTATCGGAATCAGGACCTTCCGAAAGGACAGCATTATATTGCAAACTGATTGATCTAAAATCCCGGTTAGGAAGTTTGGAATATATAAGCCTTGATGTCTCAAATCGTGATAGTGTCCGAGTATTAGGAGATTCCCTGCAGGATCGTTATGGAGAGATCGCAGGAATCTTTCATGCCGCTGGTGTAGCGGGAGACGGTTTTTTGATGTCTAAGGATAAAGAGCAGTTCTCGCAGGTACTGAATCCTAAACTAGATGGCACGATGAATTTGATGCATCTTCTTCTACCGCAAGAGGGCAAGGGATTTTTGGCACTCTTTTCTTCAATCACAGCATTGACCGGAGGAGAAGGGCAAGGTGACTACTCTGCCGCGAATGCATTCCTTGACTCTTTCGCTGAGTCTGCAAGCAGACAACGGGGGCTTAAGGTCATCTCAGTGAATTGGCCGAGCTGGAAGGAGGTAGGCATGTCTGTAGATTTCAGTATAGATGCTGCTGATAACCTCTTCAGCCATCTAGATGTAGAGGACGGGCTTAACTGGCTTGAATACTTGATTGTTCATCCTAAGCAGCGTATCGTTCCGGCAGCTCTTAATACGAGACTGGCGGCTCAACTTGCTGATGATCTGCCTTTCCGGCTGGCTCCAGAAATTTCTATACCGTTGGCTGCCAGTGATAAGGGATCAGGCCAAAGTCAGAGTGAGGCATCGGTCAAATTAAAGGGAGTTGTCGAGATAACCGATACGCAGCGTACATTAGGTAATATTTTTGCTGCGGTACTGGGACTAAGTGAAATAGATGTATTTGCAAGCTTTCAGGATATGGGGGGGAACTCTCTGATGTCTACGCAGCTATTGAAGCTGCTTGAAGATCAGTTCCCGGGACTTGTTGATATTTCGGACATCTTTTCATATCCCTCGGTTAATGACATGTCAGACTTCATTGACAGCCAACGACAACATACTGTGCCTGACGAATCATTAACTGCAGGCCAATCGGATGATGTGGTGGATGAACTCATGGAACTCTTAGAGAGAGAATTGAGCGGAACAGAATTTTTGGAGTTCTTTTTAGATAAGTCTACTGGGGGGGGACAGCGTGGCGAAGGATAGTATGAATGTCAAAAAGGAATTGATTCAGTTTCTTCTGTCTAAAGTGAAAGAACGGGAGCTTGATCCAAATTTGGTGAAGCAATACTTGAAGGAACTGGGGAGTACAGCTAAGAGTGATGTTGAACCTATAGCAATAGTGGGCATGTCCTGCCATTTCCCTGATGCCGACAATCCTGACCAGCTCTGGGATAATCTTTCTGCTGGCCGCCAGTCCATTACGCCGTTCCCGGCTGCGAGACTCGAAGATTTTAAACGTATCCGCAAGATTAAGGGGCCCCTTCGTCAAGGGGGATTCCTGGAGTCAATTGATGCTTTTGATGCGGAATACTTCAATATCCCACCTCAAGTGGCCTTACACCTAGACCCCTATCATCGTCTGTTGCTTGAGACCTTTATAGAAACGATAGAAGATGCAGGCTATCATCGCGGCCAGTTACAAGGACGTTCCGTAGGGATCTTTGTGGGCAATGACCATACACACCGATTGAGCATGTCCTATATGCCCTTTGTGTCGGATCAGGATTTTACAACTGTGACCGGATCATGGACAGGTGTTTTGGCCAGCCGCTTATCCTATCTGTTGAACCTTCATGGGCCAGCGATTGTACTCGATACCGGCTGTTCCTCAGCTCTGGTGGCATTGGATTATGCCATTAAGGCTATCCGGCAAGGCGATTGTGATTCTGCTCTTATAGGGAGTGCCAACCTCTTTTTAGACCCGGTGAATTTTGATAATGAGACCCAGTCCAGTGAGTATATTGTAAGAGCTTTCGACAGCGGCGCAAGTGGTACTGTCTGGAGTGAAGGTGTAGGAGCGGTATTTATCAAACCGTTGTCGAAAGCTCTGGCTGATCAGGATCATGTATATGGAATCATTCGCGGTATTGCGATTAATAATGATGGGAAATCCAACGGCTTGACTGCACCAAGTGCCCGTGCACAACAGGAAGTCTTGCTAAAGGCTTGGGAGCGTGCGGGAATACCTCCTGAAACGATTTCTTATATTGAAACACATGGTACGGGGACCCATTTAGGCGATCCTATCGAGATAAAAGGACTGACCGGCGCTTTTTCCAAGTTTACGAACAAGCGGCAATTTTGTGCCATTGGGTCTGTTAAGTCCAATATAGGCCACACGGTAGGATCGGCTGGAATGGCTTCTCTGATTAAGGTGCTCTTATCCTTGCGCGCACGCGCGTTGCCTCCAACAATTAACTTTCAAATGCCAAATCCATATATTGATTTCTGCAACAGCCCAGTTTACATCCAAGACACTTTAACATCATGGGATGCTGGCATGGCCCCAAGGCGTGCGGGAATCAGCTCCTTTAGTCTGTCGGGTACAAATTGTCATCTGGTGGTAGAAGAAGCTCCGATTGATGAACGTTCTGGTATAGATGAGGGGCTGAGCCTGTATCCTTTATCGGGACGTAACATTAAGCTTTTGGAAAAAACGGTTCTGCACCATCTGAGGTATGTAAAGAAGCATCCAAACATGCGTTGGCATGATATGTGCTTTACTGCCAGTACAGGGCGCGAGCATCATCATGTGCGCGCAGCTATACTATGCCGGAATGCCCAAGGTCTCATAGCTGGACTTGAGGTCTTGGCGAAAGCTATCTCCAAAGGAGGATGGGATACATATACCTATCAGCAGTCGGGAGAAGGGGTTAGCCTGTGGTTAACACCGGAATCCTCTACCTTTGCTCAGAAGGAAGAGCAGACTGTGGATAGCGAGACTGCCATGCAGAGTCTTGTAGCGTCTCTGGCAAATCCGGAAATGCGGGAAATGCCAAATGCATGGATGTCACTGGCTGAACTATATATCACCGGGGTTAACGTTAACTTCGAGGGGATCTATGCGAATCAGTCAGTAAGACGAACTCCGCTACCTCCCCAGGTATTTAACAATCAGCGTTACTGGGATGAAACTCCCCGGAACTTAGGGGAGAGCGAGTCAGAGGCGTCTGAAACAGGGAACAGTATGAAGTTCGATGCTGTATCAATATGGAAGGAAGCAGTAGCATCAGGTTCCCGATTACCTGCAGAGCATGAGGCTTCTGGTAACGTAGAGGTTTTATTGGCCTGGATATGGTCTGAGGTATTGGGGTATCCAGTCATTCATCCTCAGGATGATTTCTATGCGCTTGGTGGTGATTCTATCAATGCGCTCAGAATCATCCAAGTGCTTAATACAGCGTACAGCCTAGAATTACCCCCGTCGTCGCTTTTGGGTTTCCCGGTCTTTAGCGATTTTGTGCAAACCGTGTTCAAGGATTTCGGTTTCACAGATGCAGTACTGGATTCTCTGCTGGAGGGGTCTACCGTACAAGCTCAGGTTATTCAACGCTCTCAAGGTGAGGAGAATACCTTGGCGCTTACTCCTGCCCAGAGCAGAACGTTCCTGTCGGTGAGTATGATGCCCGATTCGGTAGCGTATAACGTTACGGGAGTTTCGAGAATTCGGAAGCATGAAAATATCGACGATGTTGAAAAAATAATGCGCCGTCTGATCGAACGTCATGAAAGTTTGCGTACATCGTTCCATCTGCAAGATGGATTGCCTGTGCAAGTCATTCGTTCCAACGTGAATTTTAATGTAGAGCGCAAGTTACTGGAGTGTGAAGATCATGCGGATATCCGGATGAACATGCTACAGGCAGAGCTTCAACGATTTGTCCGACCGTTTGATCTGGAAACGGCACCGCTGGTAAGGGCTGGATATTTCGAGATCAATGGTCATGAGGCCTATCTAGCTATTGATCTGCACCATATCATTACAGATGGAGCTTCAATGGGGATACTCTTTGCCGAATACATGGCTTTGGCCGAGAACAGGACATTATCACCTTTGTTGATGGGATATCGGGAAGCCTCCGCACTGATTCGGAAGCGTCTTGATGAGACAGCCTTGCAGAAGCAGCGTCAATGGTGGATGGAGCAGTTCGCTGATGGAATACCTGTGCTGGATCTTTATATGGACAAGCCCCGTCCGGCGTTACGGGATTACCGCGGCTCACGGGTTATTCATATGGTGCCCGGTGCGCTGACAGCCCAGGTGAAGCAGTTGGCCAAGAACGCTGGAGCGACTTTGTTTACAGTCCTGCTGGGAGCCTTTCACAATCTTTTGGCCCGTCTGGGAGGCGGCCGTGATATTGTCATTGGAACACCGGTAGCCGGAAGACCTTATCTGGAGTTTCAAGAGATTGTAGGGATGTTCGTTAACACGCTGCCTATTCGGACAAGATCCACCGATATGGAGAGCTTTCATGATTTTCTGGGTCAACTTAAAACGACGGTAATGTCAGCTTTTGATAATCAGGAATATCCTTACGAAGCTTTGATCGAGGATTTACAGCCTGAGCGTATTCCTGGCCGTAACCCTTTGTTTGATGTCTATTTTGCTCTACAAAACGTTGACATGGGACTGTCGGGCTCGGATGAGAAATTTATAGAGTTTGATTCGAGAACCGCAAAGTTTGATATTACGGTAAGTGCAAGAGAAACCCCGGAAGGTCTGCTTATGGAATGGGAATATGCAGAAGCTCTTTATAGGCATTCCACTATAGAACGAATGGCTAGGCGATTTGAACGGCAGCTTGCCTCCATAGTGGATAATCCGTCTTCTCCCTTAGATGAACTGAATCTGATGGAGGAGGGGGAGATGGATTTGATTCTAAATCAATGGAACCGTGCTGAGATGCCATATCCTGATGAACGGGGAATTCCCGCCCTTTTCGAAGAGATGGTCGATCGCCGAGGCAAGGTAGACGCATTAATCATGGATGGCCAGCGCCTGAGCTATGAGGAACTGAATGCTTGGGCCAACCGTATTTCGCGAGAGATTGCTGCGCATGGTGTTGAACCCGGATCCGGTGTAGCTCTTTTATTAAACCGTTCCTTCGATATGATTGCTGCAATAATAGGTGTTCTAAAAGCCGGATGCTATTATATCCCAATGGATTCTGAACTATCCACGGCTCGTTTGCAAATGATGCTGGTGGATGGTGGGGCAAAGCTTTTGCTTTCTCATGGAGAATTATTCCATAAATATAGGGAATGCCTTGATTATGAAAATCCTGTGCTGGATCTTAATGCGCTAAATCCTGATGTTTCTGACGCCAATCCTGCCTTACAAGTGGATGGTAATACTGCAGCCTATGCCATGTACACATCAGGTTCTACTGGAACGCCTAAGGGTGTTCTGGTAAGCAACAAATCAGTTATAAGATTGGTGCGTAATTCAAGGTATCTTGACATCCTTCCTGATGACGTATTATTGCAGTTGTCTAATTACTCCTTTGACGGCTCAGTATTCGACATCTTCAATGCATTATTAAATGGCGCAGCGCTCGTATTGCTTCATAAGCATGAGGTCACCAATCCCCAAGTGCTGAGCCAAATCATTTTGAGAAACAAGGTATCTGTGCTTTTCGTTACTACTTCTCTGTTCAATGCGATGGTTGATGTCAATTTAGAATGCTTTGATTCTACTCGAAAAGTCGTTTTTGGTGGTGAAGCAGCATCGCTATATCATGTGCGGAAAGCTTACGAACGCATAGGTCCTAATCGTCTAATTAATGGCTATGGACCTACGGAGACAACGGTGTTCGCTGTGACGTATGCAATAGACTGTTTGCCGGGAGATGAAGGAATTCCCATCGGATATGCTATTGGCAACACTTCATTGTATGTGCTGGATAACCGGATGCATCCCCAGCCTATTGGAATGCCAGGGGAATTGTACATTGGAGGGCCTGGTGTGGCAATAGGATATTTGAACCAGCCGGAGCTTACGAGAGAGCGCTTTGTTAAGAATCCCTTCCAGCCGGATGAAAGGTTGTACCGCAGTGGCGATCTGGTGGTTCGCGGGGCTGACGGACTTCTAAAATATTTGGGTCGCAGCGATCAGCAGGTGAAGTTTAGAGGATATCGCATTGAGCTGGGGGAAATTGAAACGACCGCCAATTGCCTGGACTCTGTAATAGGAGCGTATGCTGGAATTCATGTGGATCAAGCAGGAGTGCGGAGCCTCTGCTTGTGGGTAGTCCTTGATGGGGATTCAAGTGAAGTTGGGTGCCAGAATGTACGCCGTTCGCTAGAAGAGACTCTTCCAAGCTACATGGTGCCATCGTTTGTGATTCCTATCTCCGTCTTACCGCTCAATAAGAATGGAAAGATTGCCGAGAGTCAACTTCCCGGACCCTTCTCAGGTGCACAGAAACCGGTTCGCGCGCCCCGCAATGAACATGAATTGTTGCTGGCCGATGTATGGTCTCAAGTTCTGGGCATTCGTACGCCAAGCATGGATGATAAATTCTTCAATGTGGGCGGCGATTCGATCAAAGCCATCCAAGTAATCGCAAGACTTCAAGATAAAGGCTATAGCGTGAAGATGGAGGATTTGTTCAAAAATCAGAGTATTGAATCCTTGGCTCCACATCTAAATATGCAACTCAAGATGCAGGTTGAGCAGCACGATATTCAAGGCGTCTGTGCTCCTGGCGCTATTCAGAGTTGGTTTTTAAGTAATGAGTTGAATGCCGGCAGACGGTTCAATCAGGCCATGTTCATCAGAAGCAATACAAGCTGGGATCGTACAAAAATTCAAGCGGCGTTGACCAGTATATGCAGACATCATGATGCCCTTAGGCTGACAGTATCATCGGATGGAAGGATGCGATTGCGGAGTCCAGATGAAGGTCCGATGTACTATTTAACGGACTTGCCACCGCATTTAAATGAAGATGCGCTTCATGAAGCAATGATTGAAGTGCAAAAACATATCCATCTTGACGGAGGTCCGCTGGTGGCTGCAGCTATTGGGTCAGGCCAAGAGGCAGGTCAACTATTCATTGCAGTGCATCATATGGCTATGGATGTTGTATCGTGGGGGGTGCTATTGGAGGATTTTCAGGCCTGTTTAGAACATGCAGAGATTTCGCTACCCAAGAAGACCTCATCATTCTCCGCATGGACCAAGGAGCTAACAGAATGGGCCCGATCCGGAGGCGCTAGAGATGAGCTGCCGTATTGGCTGGAATTAGCCAATGAGGTTAGGAAATTGCCGTCACCGCTTGCCCCGGTAAATGTCTTGCGCAAGGATACTGCGCGAGCAGAATACTGGATTAAGGGAGACGTTGGCCGAGCGCTATGTGGCGATGCCAACTCTGCATATCACACCGAGACTGTCCATCTCTTGCTAAGTGTTCTGGCTCGTGCATTGTGTGAATGGTTTAAGACAACGGCTCTATTAGTCAACCTTGAGGGCCATGGACGAGAGGACTTCGCTCCAGGTTTAGATATCAGCCGGACGATTGGCTGGTTTACGAGCACCTATCCGTTGTTGCTAAAGGCGGTCAGCGGAATTGGAGATACAATTAAGAACACTAAGGAAGCAGTGCGCGGAGTACCTAGACGGGGCTTTGGATATGGTGTTCTTCGTCAATTGGATTCAGGACTGGAAGATCAGGATCGAGCCTTGTTGGAAAGTCTGGTACCTGCGGTTTGCTTTAATTATCTTGGTGTGCAAGGAAATACAAATGATTCAGAAATGAATATTAACCATTTGCCAGGCGAAGTCACCACTGATGACGAATGGGAGAGCCAATGGGTGCTGGATATCGTCGCAGTTCGAGTGGAATCGGCAATATCCATAGAAATGCGATATCCCCGCGCAATGTTCAGTGAAGAAGAGATTGAAGAGCTCTTGGCGCTGCTTGATACGATGGCTGAGCAGATTGCCGAGTTCTGTTTGAAGAGAGAAAGCAGTGAGAAAACTGCTTCAGATTACACGGTAACCAAATTAAGCAAAGAAGAACTAGATAGTATCTTAGAGGATATAACATTGAATTGAGTGTATATGAATTCTAAATATTACAATTAATATCCTTTATTTTAAATAAATCGCTAAATAGTGATTATGTTTGTTTATATTAACCAAATATGGTACTATTTATTTGGCGGTAAAGGATAAACAAGGAGCTGCAATATGATCCATAAGGATGATATACAGGATATTTACGGTTTGTCTCCAATGCAGAACGGGATGTTAATAAGTCATGCTCTCGATCCTTTATCTTCAGCATATCTGGAGCAATTTGATTTTAATATTATGGGTGATGTGAATCCCCAATGTATGGAATACGCATTGATTCAGATTTCTGACTGCCATGATATTCTACGTACGGTGTTCTCCTACAAGAAAACGGATCTGCCCAGGCAGATCGTATTGAAATCCTGGCACCCTCAAATGACAGTTGAGGATTATAGGAACATGCATTCAATAGAAGCTGCTGTAGATAATTTCAAGGAAAAAGATAGAGCTAGAGGGTTTGATTTAAGTCGAGATGTGCTGCTTCGGTCAGCGTTATTGAGAGTCGGGGACAAAGCCTGGAGGTTAATATTGACTTTTCATCATATCGTGATGGATGGATGGTCACTTGCGCCCTTCTTTCAGGAGCTATTCGGATATTATGAAACTGCGGTTAATAATCAGACGATACCGGCTGTTAAAGCGGGCTACCAATATAGCGAATATATCAGTTGGCTTCAAAAGCAGAGTGTGGATGAGGCCTGTGCCTACTGGAAACAGTATCTTGATGGATATGATAAACCAGCATCGATCCCTACACTGGGGAATACGGATTCTTATTGTCATGCTAGGCATGTCTTTCCATTGAAATCGGATTTGGTGGAAGCAATGGAGTATTTGGCAAAAGCACGACAGTTTACGGTGAATACGTTGTTTCAAAGTGCATGGGGTCTGCTGCTCCAAAAGTATAACTATGTTCGGGATGTTGTGTTTGGAACGGTTGTATCTGGGCGACCACCTGATTTACCCGGTGTGGAATCCATGGTTGGTTTATTCATAAACACAAGGCCACAACGTGTTCAAACCGCTGATGGAGACAGTTTTGCCATGATTTGTTCCAAAGTGCAAGATGCAAGTTTTACATCGACTGCCTATGAATATTATCCGCTCTATGAAATTCAAACACACTGTGAACTGAAGAATAGGCTGCTGGACCATGTAGTGGCGTTTGAGAATTATCCCCTAATCGATCAACTTAGAGAAAGGGAGACGGAAGCGGAACACTCTTTATGGTTCGAGGATATTCAGGTGTATGAACGTGCGAATTATGATTTCAGCATTATCGTCAATCCGGGAAATGAGTATTCGGTTACATTTATCTATAATGAGAAACGGTACTCGCGAGAAACAATAGAAGGCTTGGAGCGAAGTCTGATAAACCTGCTAGAGGAGGCTTGCGCCAGTCCGGATGTTTCTGTAGATGAGTTGAGTTTATGCTCAGCTCTCGATCAAACGCAGATTATACAAGGCTTCAATGGAAAGAGATTCACCTATCCGTCCGATACTACCGTTGACGCTTATTTTAAGAGTATTGCTTCAAGCTATCCGAACGACACTGCTCTTGTATGGAGAAATAAAGAATTCACTTATGCGGAGCTGGATGCCTGGTCTGACCGCTTAGCCGCTCTACTGCGGGCTAGAGGGGTGAGCCCTGGTGGTAATGTGGGCTTATTAGTAGGGCGTTCACCAGAAATGATAGCTGGCATGCTGGGAATAATGAAGACAGGTGCAGTCTATGTACCACTGGATATTAATAGCTCTGCTGAGAGATTGACAACAATGATTAAGGATACAGATATCCAGATGGTATGTACCCAGAAAGAACTAGAATCTCAACTGCCAGATGGTATAGCAACTCTATTCCTAGATTATACAGACAACGACGTAGCGGTCGAAGATATAAGCCAAAGTCATACTGCTGAGAGTCCGGCTTATATCATGTATACATCTGGTTCAACAGGGAAACCCAAAGGCGTGATGATTACTCATAGGAATATTATTCATCTAGTAAGTAGTGCTGGGTTTATGAAGTTCCAGCATGGTCAGGTTATGCTTCAGACTTGCTCGCCTACCTTTGATCCCTGCACTTTCGAAATTTGGGTGGCTTTGCTGCAAGGAGGCACTCTGGTTGTGGCAGACGAGGAGGATTGTATTGATTCTGGAAGGATTGGTGAATTATTAATCCGCCGAAAGGTTAACAGTACGCAGTTGGTTACTGCATTGTTTAACCGGTTATGCGATCAAGACCCTGCAGTGTTCTCTTCTTTAACAAGTATGATGGTGGGCGGTGATGTTCTATTAGCTAAGTACGTTCGCAAAGTAAGAGAGTCGAATCCTGATTTGATTCTAATTAACGGATATGGACCTACAGAAAATACGACAATTTCCACCGTTCACATTATTAACGATTCCGATTTGGAAGCAGATCGTGTCCCGATAGGACGTCCTCTGGACAATTCATCGGTATATGTTATGGATCAGGGACTTCATCTTCTCCCTGTAGGTGCTATAGGAGAAGTATGCGTGGGCGGTGATGGGGTAAGCCTGGGTTATTACAATAACGGGGAGCTTACCGATCAGAAATTTGTTCAAGATACGTTTATGCCTGATGGGAGGATGTACCGGACAGGTGATTTAGCCCGCTGGCTTCCTGATGGAACCGTCGATTTCTTAGGCCGAGCTGATTCTCAGGTGAAATTTAGGGGATATCGCATTGAGATCGGTGAAATTGAACGTACTATGGCGAACTTCTTAGACCTCAAAGAAGTGACCGTTCAGATTCAGAACGTAGGACAGGAAAAGCAACTATGTGCTTACTATACTAGCAGAGGTGTTCCTGATATAGATAATTGGCAGAAGCTATTGGCTTCCAAGTTGCCGGTCTATATGATTCCTGTTTTCTTTATTCAGATGGAAGCGTTACCCTTGACACCAAACTTCAAGATTGACAAGGGGGCACTACCGCTGCCCTCATCAATAGTTCCAGGCAGATCCGAGCGAATGCAGCCAGCAAGTGAAATGGAGAACATTATAACAGATATTTTTGCCTTAGTATTGGAAACAGAAGCTGTACCGATAAACTATAATTTTTTTGAACTGGGAGTAAATTCGCTAAACATTATTACGATTAACAATAAGCTCAAAGCGAAGCTAAATAGAGATATACCCTTAACGGTTCTGTTTGAATACACCAGTATAGCCCGTCTGGCCAAATACCTGCAGCCCAAAGAGGTAATTGACAACCAAGAAGAACAAGATAAGGAAGCTGAATTGAATGAATCCAGAAGAACTCTATTACAAACTGATAGACTAATTCGTTTCTTGGAGGGCTAAATAAAGATATGAAAAATAATTATACAGGTATGGAAATTGCTGTTATCGGGATGTCAGGAAGGTTTCCTAGTGCGGGAGATCTCGAAGAGTTCTGGAGTAATTTGGTTGATGGGAAAGAAGGAATTTCCTTTTTTGATAAAGATGAGCTTGTAGCGAGTGGGATGAATCCGGAATTGCTGGATATGCCTAACTTTGTTGGGGCTAAAGGTGTATTTCCTAACATTGAGTACTTTGATGCTGATTTTTTCAACTACACCCATCGTGATGCTGCGACATTAGATCCGCAAGTTCGTATTTTGCATCAAGAAGTCTATCATGCTTTGGAAGATGCCGGGTATGTAACGGAACAACCCCGCAATAATATAGGTGTATTTTTAGGTTCTACAAGTAACTTTGCTTGGGAACTTGAAACTATGAAACTCAGTATGGATAACGATGAGCATATGTTTGGCACTGGTTTGTTGAATGATAAAGATTTTGCAGCGACTCGAATTGCCTATAGCCTTAACCTTCAAGGACCATGCGTTACTGTGCATAGTGCATGCTCGACTTCCTTGTATGCTATTGATCTTGCTTGCCGTCAGCTCCTTACCGGAGCATGTTCAGTTGCTGTTGCTGGAGGCAGCAGTTTTACTGTACCTAGCCGTAATGGTTATTTATATACGGATGGCATGATTAATTCACCTGATGGGCATTGCCGCCCGTTCGACCAAGATGCCAAAGGCACCGTGGAGGGTAATGGCGTCGGAATCGTAGTGCTCAAGAGGCTTGAGAATGCGGTTAAGGACAGGGATCATATCTATGCGGTTATTCGAGGTTCTGCTGTCAATAATGATGGGAACCGCAAGGTAGGATTCACGGCTCCTAGCGTTGAGGGACAAGCGGATGTGATCCGCAGAGCTTTGTATATGGCAGATGTACCTGCGCAGAGCATATCCTATATTGAAACGCATGGAACCGGAACTATATTGGGAGATCCGATTGAGATAGCGGGCCTGCAAAAGGCATTCCAGTCTGTAGATTCTAAATCCGGCAGCATAGGTTTAGGGTCCCTAAAGTCTAACATTGGACATCTTGATGTCGGCGCCGGTGTTGCATCCTTTATCAAAACCTCGTTAGCTCTTAAAAATAAGATTATTCCAGCAAGTATACACTTCGAGAAATTAAACTCTAATATTGATTTCACAAATACGCCTTTTCGGATGATAACTGAATCCCAAGAGTGGAACAGACAGCTTGAGTCCACAGAGAATGCTGAGTATTATCCTCTGCGGGCGGGTGTCAGCTCTTTTGGTATCGGTGGCACGAACGTTCATATTATATTAGAAGAAGCCCCGGAACGAGAGGTTTCGGGACCGGGCAGAGAATGGAATGTGCTAAGTCTATCGGCTGCCACTGAAACATCTCTGAACCAGATGAAAGAGGACTACCTTACATTTATTAATCATGCTGGCGCTGGGATTAACCCTACGGATTTGGCGTACAGCTTACATACAGGGAGCAGAAGTCTAAAGGAACGTTTCTCGCTGCCTTATCGCAATTATCAAGAGCTGTCAGAAGGATTGGAGGCAGCTATAAAAGGCGAAGCTTCTCAGCGGGGAAGCAAGAATACAGTGTCTAATAGTAAGGCGGAAGTCATTTTCCTTTTCCCGGGACAAGGATCTCAATATGTGGGTATGGCCCGTGATCTGTATCAGACGGAGCAAGTGTTTTGTAATGAATTAGAGGCATGCTTAAAAATTGCAGAAGTAAGTGGAGAGTACACGCTTAGGCGACTGATTCTAGATCCGGCGGCAAATGATGAAGAGATCATGAAAGAGACGGATCTTGCCCAATTATCCTTGTTCGTTATTGAGTATGCATTGGCGCGTCTATTGATGTCTTGGGGAATTAAGCCTTATGGAATGATTGGCCACAGTTTGGGTGAGTACACTGCCGCTTGTCTGGCTGGAGTGTTCTCTATTGAAGAAGGAATCCAGCTTGTTATGGCCAGAGGGCGTCTTATGAAATCCATGGCTAGAGGCTCCATGCTTAGTGTCAGTGCCTCGGCGGCCATTCTGGAGCATCTGCTGCCTGCCAGCGTGTCTTTGGCTGCTGTCAATAGTCCGAACCAATGTACGGTGGCTGGCTCGGATGAAGATATTGAGCTGGTGCAATCTCAATTGGCTTCGATGGGCTTGACGTACCGCAGGCTAAAGACCAGCCATGCCTTCCACTCGTCAATGATGGATGGTATGCTGGCTGAATTTGGTGAGGTGTGCGCCAAGGTTGCCTTTAAGGAGCCGGCAATTCCTTATGTATCCAATCTGACGGGGGACTGGATCACGCCTCAGGATGCTACCGATAGCTCTTATTATACGAAGCACGTGCGCAACTGCGTTCAATTTGCCCGTGGAATTGAGACCATCTTAACGAATCCAGGAGTTGTATTCATTGAAGTGGGGCCGGGACGGACTCTATCCACCTTTGTTCGTCAGGCGGCAACGGAGAAGACTGCGGGTGTAGTCAATATTTTACGCCATCCCAACGAGCCTTTGAGTGATGATGCGTTTCTCGCGGAACGCTTAGGAGAACTATGGTGTTGTGGAGTGGCTCCAGATTGGAAGGCTTATTATAAGGAACAAGTTCGTAATCACGAGCCGCTTCCTCATTATCCATTTGATGCTAAGAAATTCCCTATTGGAAGCAGAGATACGTATAGTCTGCTAAAGGGAATAACAAGCGGAGCCAAGCATAATAACGCTTCACAAGATATTATTCATAAGGATACTGGCAACGGGGCAGCGAAAGTGAGTCAGGTTCTTTGGGAGCCATCCTTTTTGCCTCAGATTAATCCTTCTGTGCAGCAGAGAACCAGTTTGATTTTGACCCAAGATGTTGGCCATGCCATTCATTTATTTAAGAGCTTGCCTAAGTGGAGAGGGATTTTTGTCAACATTGGATGCGAGTATTCGTTCAATGGGTTCTACGATTCTGCCATACGGCCTGCTAACGAAACCGATCTGCGCCGCCTATTCAAGGACCTGAAGAATCATGCTATGCTGCCAAACACGATTATGGTGATTCAGTCTGATGTCCGCAGCACTGAAGAGGAGCTTCGCGTGCTGGCTGATGTAATAAAGGAGGAACTTCATGATTCGCTACCAGAAGTTGTAGTCATTAGTCCTGCAGCTATAGGCAATCATGCTCCTGGGCTCGTTACTTTGGTCAGGGCATTAATGACGGAGCAGCCTGGCTTAGTTATTCGTTTGGTAGATGCAGGTGTACCGTCTAACCATGTTGATTATGTTCAACAATGGGCATCTGTAATTGAAAAGGAACTTGCTGTAGATGGTAGTAACTATCCGGCCGTATCCTATAACAACGGATCAAGAATGGTTCCTCGGCTTCGTAATTTGGATACGTGTGAGGTGAGGCAAAGTTCATCTATTTCCGGGAGCCATCTGGTTGTATTGAGTCCTGAGAACCGGCTGCCAATAGCATTAGCCCAAACTCTCCAGCGCGAGAAGGATACGAAGGTAAGTCTGCTGCCTTATCGCTTGGATTCCAGATCCTTTTATGATGAAACGATTGTTCAGGCATTGGAGGATGTGCAAGCTCAGCAACAGCAGTATATGGAACGCTTTGGAATTGAAGATTTATCCGGTACTCACCGTTTTGTTGATGAATACTCCGCTCGTCTGGTGTTTGACTATATTAATGAAGTGTTTCTGATGAAGACAGGGCGGAGGTTTGACATCAATACCTTCAAAGAAGGATTGGGAGTCATTGACCCGCTTGCTAGATTTGCAGATTATTTCCTCCATATCTTATGTGAGGATGGTCTTCTGGAAGCAGAAAAAGATAAAGGAAGCTTCAGGGTTACTGAGAGAACAGAACAACTCCGTCAGCCTACAGAAATTCGTGCGGAAATTGAAGGTATGACGGATCTTTTCTCAGGACAACTGGATCTACTAGCTCACTGTGTAAGTAAATTTAAGCCTGCGCTTCGAGGTGAGATCCCATCTCTTGGCGTATTGTATCCTGAAGGAAACAATGAATTGCTTCAACGCACCTATGAAGGGACTCTTCAGGCCAAAGAAGAAGAGCTTATGATTGAGATGTTCGCACAAATGCTGTCTAAGCTGGTAGGCGAAAAACGCAGAATCCGTATTCTGGAGGTTGGAGGCGGATTTGGTACTATCCTGCGCCAAGTAACAGAGGTTCTCAAGGGAGTAGAAGTCGAGTACTTATTTACAGATGTATCAAGTTCATTCTTGGAGGATATTCGAGCATACGCGCATGAGGAGAACTTGGAATTCCTCACAACCGGACTTTTTGATATTACGAAAGATCCACAGCAGCAAGGATTTGAAGCGAATCATTTCGACATAGTAGTTGCGTATAACGTTGTTCATGCAACACATCGCATTTCGGAAAGTCTAGATCATCTTCATAGATTGTTGAAGCTGGGGGGACTGCTATGTGTTATAGAACGAGTCCACACCAGACGCTTTGTTGATCTTATCTGGGGATTGGCCGATGGATGGTGGCATTTTGATGAAAGTGAACGCGAACTGTCACCTTTAATATCTGTAGAGGAATGGCATAGACAATTCGTTCAGTTAGGTCTTGAGATGGTAACGGCATATCCCGATCAGAGCAAGTATGGAGCGCTGCTTGATGTAGGTATGCTTGTTGGCCGCCGGGTGATCATGGAAGAGACTGAAGGATTGGAGAATGTGATTCTGACGGAAGAGGGGGTAACCTGCCTGCCGGTCATTGCCGGAAGCGATATGGACTCCTTGCAGAGGGCGCTGGAAGCAACGCTCAATACGCTATCAAATGTGGATGGAATAATGTTATGGGATGCATTGGCGAATAAGAAATGCAGCCAGCATGCAGTAAGAGTCGCGCATCAGGAGGAAGTAGACTTATCCATTGCTGTAAACCAACTTATAACCAGAATGGATAATCAGAAGCCGCGAATCATGATATCTTCTCTTTCTCAAGCCAATCATTGGTCTTCTGAGCTAACGAAATGGGTTGTAGCAAATGATGAGTTGGATATTGCTGCAGATGTATACCGCCTCTATTTACCTTTAGAGAATGAAGGGATTATTGAGGAACTACCTGCTGTGCTGGGAGCAATGCTAGAGTCGGGTATACGCCAAGTTATCCTGAATCCTTGCGAATTCCCTTTATTCTCAGATAAACCGGGATCGGTTGGGGCTTCCAGTAAGACAAAGACAGAAATCGTAAAGGTTACAGAGCTTGAGGTTCTGGAGCAATTCTTGGAGAAGTCATGGAAGGGGATTTTAGGCAGAGAAGACATTGGACGCGAAGAAGACTTTTTTGCAATGGGTGGAGATTCCTTCAAGTTGATCGAAATGACAACGGATCTGGAACGTGAGGGCTACAAATTATTGATGAATGAAGTATATAAATATCCAACCATTCATTTGTTAGCCGCATATATGAATCGACAATCTGAAGGTAAAAGCAATGATATTACAACTGTTGAACAGTTGGAGGCACATCTTACCGGAGCATTTGGAGCAAAGTGGATCTTCCGCGTCTTAGGCGGAGAGCAGCCCGTTAATATTCTGTTTGTAGATGAAGCGGCAACCGGCGGAGTAGATTTTGCCCGTCAGTATCTTCAGAAGCTTCATATGTCTGAGGAACTTCTGCCGCATTATATTTATGAATTGTCGTTGTACGAACAGTTGTCTGAACCTATTGATCTAGGTCAATTGATAAAGCATGGTGTTCTATTTAATTCAGAGAAGATGGTTATCGAGAACGTTGAAGAACATATACAGGCAGGACAAGATCTCTTTAACCTAGCCGTTACCAGCCAGCCAATTATTAATCGCTTTGATCTAAGTAATATCCAGGAAATTCATTTCCGCGGAGAAGTACGCTTACAGTTGTACATGATGCAATTTAATGAAATGGTGGATCAAGATTTATTAGAGCAAGCCTTATGTGATGTTGTGGGCAATCACCAATTGCTGCGTAGTTGTCTATATGAATACAACGAGGGGTATCGGTGGAAAGAGTATTCTCCTCCTCTGAAACTATCCCTTCCCAAGTTGGATCTATCCGGACTAACACCTGGCGCTCAATCCAGGGTCATGGAGGAAATAGCAAAGTTTGAGTGGGCTGCGAACTTTAAGCAATTGGATAAGCCAATGTATCATGTAACGCTGATTAAAATGAATGAAAAAAATTACAATCTGTTCTTCCAATTTGATCACTCTATATTTGATATTTCTTCTGGACAGGCCATCCGGCGTCAAATTCTTCAGCGTTATAAGGAATTACAAAAAGGTGTAAAACATGCAATGGAAGCAGCGACTACGTATGAGCAATATTTGCAGCAAATCAATAAAGGCCCGGTTGGTATGGAGATAGAGCAGTTGCACAGCATGTTTGACTTAGACAGATACCTTGAATATACCGATATTCTAATAGAAAAATTCAATAATATTCAAGAAAATAGAATCCAGCAAATGCGCTACAGCATAGATTTGAGTCTCTTCAATTTCGATGAAGATGATGCTAATGCTCCGTTTGAGTTAGCTTTGCAGGTATATGCTCTTGTGGTGGCGAGAATATTGGATCTGGAAGCTGTGCCATTTGATTTGCTCTTCCAAAACCGTAGATACGAAGGTAAAAACTTCTCCGATGTAGTGGGCTTAGTATTAGATGCAGTACCATTCATCGTAACGGCGGATAGAGAGAATCCATCCCATGTAGCCGATGTAATCAGAAATACAGTGAAGAATATTAACAAACATAATGTCAATTTTATTAGTCTATCCAAAAATAAAACAATCTTTAAAGAGGCTCCTGCTACATTCTATTCTCCAATTTTGCTGAACTATGGAGGAAATGCTGAGGAAGAGTATAGTCAGATTTGGGATTATACCATGCAGCAGTTAGACGACAAAGATCAAAAGAAATTAAATTACGCTGGTTTTTATGGTCTGGTCGGAGTTGTGAAGGATAAACTAAATTTCTTAGTGTTGTATAAGTTTGATTCCGATATGGAAAGTGTTCGTCAAGCGTTTGATGAAGAAGTTGCCCAGCTAGTTGAGAAATATAATGAGAAAAGGAAATTGAAGGAAGTGTCTAATGGGCAGCTATAATTTATTCTGCATTCCTTATGCAGGTGGCTCTGCCAGGACTATTTATGGTAAATGGACAGGAATACTCGATCCTAAAACAAACGTTTATTATTTGGAACTGGCTGGACACGGGCAACGGATGAACGAGCCTTTTCATAGCAGTATACAGGAAGCTGTTGAAGATATGCTGGAGATGATTCGCCCGCTGATTACTTCAGATAAGCCATATGCCTTGTATGGACACAGTATGGGCACAGTGCTTGTATACGAGTTGGCAGCGGCTATACGTGCCGAAGGTCTACCGCAACCGGCGATCCTGTTTGTTTCTGGACGTATGCCCCCTCATCATTTTTACAAAGCTGAGAAGGTTCACCTAAAGTCTGATGAGCTGTTAATTGAGTATTTGAAGGGGATTAAAGGCACACCAGCATCATTCTTTGAGTCGAAAGAGTTGCTCAAGATTTTCATTCCGATTCTGAGAAATGATTATCGCCTCATTGAAGAGTACCAATTCCAAGAACCGGCAGTATGTTTTGATTCGGATATCGTATTATTCTATAGCATTCAGGACTTTCATGTAGATAAGCCCGGAATTTTGGAATGGGAGCGTTATACGAAACACTCCTTCAAAGTCTTTGACTTTGAAGGAGGGCACTTTTTCTTGAATGAAGTGTGGCGTGACTTATGTTTGATTATCAATGAAGAGCTGACGGCTAATCGTTAACAATATTGAATATGAGAGAGAGGTTTTATTATTATGGGTGCACCTTATGATGTCATTTCCGATTTATATATCAAATATTGGAATGATATAGTGTTGTCTAATTATCCTATCCTTGAGAAAACGCTTCTTCCATTTATACCTGACAATAGTGTCATACTGGATGTTTGTTGTGGTGCAGGTTTGATCGCAGCGAAACTCAGTGAGCAGAATTATGTTGTTGAAGGATTTGATATATCGGAAAAAATGATTGAAAATGCAAAGATTAATGCGCCTAAGGCCTCTTTTAAAGTGGGAGATGCGAGGGATTTCAGTTATGACATTTCCTTTGATGCTGCTATATGTACGTTGGATAGTCTTAATCATATTACTAACATAGCAGATCTGGAGAAAGTCTTTATCCATATTGCACAAGCTTTGAAGCCCGGGGGAGTATTGTATTTTGATGTGAGGAATGAGGAGGGCTATAAGTACATCTGGGATAAGCAGAGTTACTCCATAATAGAACCAGAACTGGTAGTCACCTATAAGACGATCTACAACGCTAACGATCGATTGGGGATTATGAAGGGTGTTTACTTTAAGGAAAGTGAGGTTTGGGAGCGAGATGATTTTTGCATTATCCAAAGAAGTTATCTGGAGGAGGAGCTCTCTGCATTATTGAATAAAGTTGGTTTTAATAATATTAAAATTGTGAAAGTCAAAGAAAACTTAAATATAAATGTACTGGGAAGATCCCATTATACCTGCAGCAAGAGTATGTAGTAATTAGATCCAAGGATTTCTAGTCCTGATTAGGCAACAGATCCTTGGATTCCATTATATTCAATGTTTATAAGGTAATTATCAAAAGGAGGAATTGCTATGAGCAAGGCTATTCTGAAATGCAGAAATCTATATAAATCCTATTTGAGTGCTGATGTAGAAGTAAGTGCTATTAATAATCTGACCATTGATATCTATGAAAAGGATTTTACTGTAATCATGGGGAGTTCAGGCTCCGGGAAATCTACCCTGTTATATCTTCTAAGCGGACTTGATAATGTAACCAAGGGTGAGGTCTGGTTTGAAGATATGAGAATTGATGTGTTAAAAGAAAAAAAGATGGTTCAGTTGAGACGTGAAAAAATCGGGTTTGTCTTCCAGTCCATTAATCTTGTACCCAATCTATCCATCTTTGAAAATGTGACGGTGCCTGGATACCTTGCACAAAAAAATAGAAAAGATGTTGAGAAGAGAGCCAGGGAGCTTTTGGACAATATGGATATCAAACAGGAGGCATCAAGAATGCCTTCGCAGTTATCAGGCGGACAGCAACAAAGAATAGCCATTGCAAGAGGGCTTATCAATTCACCTAAGGTGCTTTTTGCAGATGAGCCCACAGGAGCACTGAACTCAACACAAGGTCAAAGAATCTTGGATGTATTCACAGATATCAACAGCAAAGGGCAATCTATTGTAATGGTTACGCATGATGTCAAGGCAGCCTGCCGGGCGAATCGAATTCTGTTTTTACGTGATGGTGAGATTAATAGTGAGTTAAATCTCGAAAAATATTCAAAGGATAATGGTATAGAGAGGGAAGAACAAATATATTCTTTCTTAATGGATAAGGGGTGGTAATTATGCGATCAATATTTAAGGTATGTCTTGCAAACTTCAAGAGGAATAAAACGCAAAAGGTTTTGATTGCCATTACAGTTTTATTGGCCTCTTTAGTCTTTTCGTTAGGGATCTCTATTCTTTCTATAATTGATAAACCCTTTGACAAAATGTATAAAGACCTAAATGCTT
Organism: Paenibacillus sp. FSL R7-269; assembly: GCF_000517865.1. Classification (NCBI taxonomy): domain Bacteria; kingdom Bacillati; phylum Bacillota; class Bacilli; order Caryophanales; family Paenibacillaceae; genus Paenibacillus; species Paenibacillus sp. FSL R7-269. Next base: position 22,578 of record NZ_ASPS01000047.1, on the reverse strand, counting down.
CTCATACTTTACTTTTTTACGATAGTGTTCTTAACAGGAATAAGGACGTTGAGGCTTTTTGGAAATCACAAAAGGAAGTAGAAAGCACTTACCTCGTGCCTGCACAATTCATGCAGGGGAATGCTTATTTTAATAAAAAAATTGATATTAGTTTATTTATAGCTGAAGTTCCTGACGGGACTGTTACACAGGATATATTAAAAATTGTTGAAGGCACCGAGGGGTCAAAACCAGGAGTTAATGAGATTTGGCTACCGACTACATTTGCATACGAGAATAAGATTAACGTAGGGGACAGCATTGATTTGCCAACCTTTGAAGGCTCAAAAAAATATAAAGTGTCTGCAATTATAATTGATCCCCAGTACAGCTCTCCTCAGCATAATCCAGTCAGAGTATGGGTTAAATCAGGAGAACTAAACCGAATATTCACCGGTGAATCTACATCCTATGTCATTGGAATTCGTTATCTGGAATACTCCGAGAAGGATGAAGTTAGAATCTGGAATGACTTTGAAACGTATCTTGGACAAAGTTTTACCGGATATAAACTGGATTATAATGATATTGTTTTCAAGTATACTAGTACGCAAGAAAGCATTGGTGCTATTATGTTAGTGCTTGCTTTAATAGTTATTGCAGTATGTTTTATTCTAATTTTCTTTGCAATATCAAATTCAATAATGTCTGATTATACAACCATTGGGATATTTAAAGCCCAGGGCTTCTCTTCGGTCAATATTATTTTTACATATGTGCTGCAATACTTAATTATTGGGTGTATTGCTATTCCTCTAGGTTCAATGTTAAGCATACCTATTGTTGGGGTGCTGTCGGACAGCTTGATGAAGGCGTTAGGAATGACGCAGAGCTCGGGGACCTCCTTGGATACAGGCATAGTGACGTTCATTGTTTTAATGTTGTTTACGGTTGGTGTTTCTTTTGTTGCGGCTTCAAAAACATCGAAAGTTAAACCATCCCAAGCGATCCGTTATGGGGCTCCGGCAAGTAAAAACTTAAAGAGAACAGGCATTTCTTTATCGGCACTTAGACGATTGCCGGTATCCATGATGATTGGAATAAAGGATACATTCTCTCAAGTGAGACAAATGATCTTTTTCGTAATCGTTCTTTTTGTAACAAGTGTTATATTGGTGTTTTCTTTCGTAAGTATCTCCAGTATGGAAAATGCCTTGGAGGATCCGAATTACATGGGGATGGATTACAGTGATCTGACCGTTGGGAATTCGAACAGGACGGAAATGACTAATGATGATATATATCAGCTATTATCCAAGGAAGAGAACGTGGAGTTTGTAGTTCCTATGAATTATTTGATCAACTCCTCCATCTTTATCAGTGATGATAGTGCCTCTAAGAACATTGTAGGAACAGCATATGCCGGAGATATGGAGCTTTTGGGCATTACGAATTCGGAAGGCCGAAATCCTTCTGATCAGAATGAAGTTTCAATTAGTTATAAATTATCCCAGAGGCTTAACATGGGGATAGGAGATACCCTTTTAGCCAATATTGAAGGGGAAAATAAAGAATTAAAGATTTCGGGTGTTTTTTCAACGATGAGCAGTGGCGGATATATGTTTAGAATCCTAAATGCTGACATTAAGACCTCGAAAATTGGCATGCAGAGGGTTCATCAAGTGAAGTTAAAGGAGAATGTGGATGTAGCGAAATTTGAGCAAGAATTAAAGGGGAAATACGAAGATTCATTAGAAATTGTAAACAATTCGAGATTCAGAGATACCTTCCTTTCCTCTATTAAGTCTGTAATTAAGCTGGTAACCTATATTATCAGTATAGTTGTAGTTAGTGTTTGTTTTATTACAGTGTTCAATGCAATCTTAATCAATATCCTTAATATGAAGAAGAATTACGGGATTTACAAATCCTTTGGAATGTCTTCCTTTGAAATAAGAAAAGCTTTGATCTATAGAATTCAATTTGTAACGATTATTGGATGTGGATTAGGAATCGTTACAGCCGTGCTCTTAACTCCATCCTTCATTGGTCCAGCCTTATCCCAAGGAGGAGCTGTAAGAATTGATATCGTAATGGACTGGTTCCAAATTATTATGATAGCACCACTGTGTATGGCGGTTACCATGCTTAGTACATGGGTCGCTTCGGGAGGCGTTCTCAAAATCAATCCGCGTAATTTGGTGTCTGAATGAGTACTGGAAATATACATCCAATGTAAAGCAGAGGACCTATGCTTGTGTATCCAAGGAAATAGACGTTATAAGAGAGTAACACTTATTTAACAGCCACTGATGCTAATGATGTATGTCCTCCTCAACTACAGTAGTAGTGGCTGTTAAACGTACTTTTATTAAGATAGGCTACATCCCGCGTATCCATATCGGATTTACACATCTGGATCATGGCGTTCTTCAGCCAGCCGTCCTGCTGGTGGGCACAGGTAGTCGGGTCTGAACAGTCTATGACGATTACCAGGGGACTAAAATGTTTGTGGTGAACTATAAGCATTTTTAACCATAGAGCTATCTATAATGATGATGTATAACAAGAGTTTATCAGAATTACTGTTTCAATTTGTAAGGATGGGAAGACATATCGACTCATCAATCAGGGAGAGATAATTTTGGTTAGAGTATTCGCTGTTCAGATAACCCAATTCCCTTATAAATATCTGGATTCTATATTGTCATATCTTCCGGAGGGTAGACGTCAAAAGCACCTGGAATTCCGATTTTTACAAGATAAATTACGGGGTGTAACCGGAGATATGTTAATGAGAATGGTGTTATCCTCAATGATGGATAGACCTATAGAGGATATAAGTATCGCTGTTAATTGCTTTGGCAAGCCAGTTCTGCTTGGTAACAAGCAGGGACTTGGATTCAACATTTCCCATTCTGGGGATTGGGTCGTTCTGGCTACAGGTCCTTCCAGCCAAATTGGAGTAGATGTAGAGCGAATAGATGAGGTTCATCTCGATTTGGCGCTACGATTTTTCAGGGAAGATGAATACCGGTCTATATTGAAAGTTGAAATGGGTGAGCATAGATTATTACAGTTCTTTCGGATTTGGACAGCGAAAGAAAGTTATATTAAAGCCATTGGCAAGGGGATGACCATCCCACTTGAAAGTTTCTCTACCGTCGAAGGAGACGAAATGGCAAGTGAAAAATGGATATTCGGGAAAAAGTGGTACTTTAAGTCATATCTTCTAGAAGTTGGGTATTCATTAACCATATGTTCAGATATAAACTGTTTCAGTGAACAAGTTGCAATCATTGATATAGGTTCGCTTATACATTCTTTCTTCAAAGCACATAAACATGGGGCAATAGGAGGTCAACCTACTGTTTCTGATTTGTTACATAGCGAAGCAGAAGTGAATTCCATGTTGAAAAAGTGAAGTGATAATTCATCGCGACGCTTAGTAAGGAGCTGAATAAGAATCCATTTCAGGCGCTGATAGAAGCGCCTTTTTTGCGTGCGCCTCACAGTTGCATCTTCTAGGTGGTTCAAATCTACCCGGCAACTTCACCCTTTAAAGTGCCGTATCCGAAGTAGACCAACTTATCGGAAAAGGGAATCTATTTCCATTGACAGCCCTTCCATGTTCCGTTATACCTGCATATATATCAGGATTCGACAGGAACGGGGGATTTCTACAGTGAATTCATTGATTTCGGTCATGCTTGTGGATGATGAGCCGCTTGCACTTGATCATGTCTACCAATCGGTTCCGTGGGAGGAGAATGGCTTCCGGGTGGTCGCTCAGGCGACCAGCGGGCGTATGGCGCTACGGATGTTCGAGGAATTACGGCCGCAGATTATCATCACCGACATCTCCATGTCACCTATGGATGGCTTGGAGCTGGGACGGCATGTGGTCCAGCTTGCCCCAAGAACGCGGCTGATCTTTCTGACTGCTTACCGGGATTTCGACTATGCCCGTCAGGCCCTGGAGCTGCGCGCGGCCCATTATCTGCTTAAGCATGAGATTAGCCGGGGCCGCCTGCTGGAACAGCTGAAGCTGCTGAAGGAAGGTCTGGCAGCGGAAGCTGCCGAGGAAGAAGGGCACGGACATGCGCTCCATATCCTGCTTAAGGATATGCTGGCCGGCAAGTATCAGGCTCCTGCAGAGAATAAGGAATCCCGGCTGCACCGCCTCGTGGCAGATTATCAGCAGGGTCAGCCCGGGCTGCTGTATTTCGAGCTGGAGGCTGCATTGAAGCTGGACGGCAGCCGGAGTAATGCACGTAGTGGCACGGCCCTCGTATGGAAGAATGTCGAAGAAGAGATCCGCCGTCAGACAACGGACTTGGAGGAGCTTCAACTTCTGGAGATGGATGAAGGCGGATACATCCTGCTGCTTAAGTTATCCTCTTCCAGCAGTCTGCTGCTCCAGCATTATAACTTGCGGCAGCTCGCGGCCCAAGTTCTGCTCTGCCTGGAGTCTTTCTATCGGGGGAACCTTCCCAGAGTGATAATATCCGCAGGTAATGGCGCAGAACCGCCGGACCTCAGATATGCGGCGATGAGGCAGGCTTATGATTATTCTGTGTTTTTGCCGCCCGGTGCTGTGTTTCTGCTGGAGCAAGCAGCTTCAACCCGGGAAGCTACCCGTATGGCCCAAGAGGTCAGACAATATCTGTTATCCCCCGAACGGAGTCTGCTGGAACGGCTGAAGACGGGTCTGGACCAGATCGCCGCTCAGGCGTATTTGGGAGATTTGCGCGCCGTCATGGGTGAGATCAGGGGAGCAAGAAGCAAGGACGGAAGCAACAGCCCTGATCAAGTGCTGGGTACAGACACGCGGCAAGTAGTTAACAGCTTGTACCGGATGCTTGAAGAATGTTTGCAGCAGCGGCAGAGCCAGAAGCAGTATTCCCGCTGGGTCAACAAGGCGATGGAGTATGTTGCCGGGAATTACGCCGATCCCGATCTGTCCCTGGAGACGGTCGCAGGTCATCTGCAGATCAGCAGCATCCATCTTCGGACAACCTTCAAGCGGGAGACGGGCAAGTCTCTGCTCGACTACACAACGGAGTATCGGATCGGGCTGGCGAAGAAGCTTCTGCAGACCGGTGAATACAAAATCTACGAGGTATCGGAGAAAGTAGGGTACAAAACCAGCCAATACTTCAGTCAGGTCTTCAAAAAAACCACGGGTATACAGCCCAAGGATTTCCTGCAGCAGAGGGGCAGCGAATAGCTATGCGAAAAATTAAGAATAAAATTCTCGGCAGCGTTATTCTGATCGTTACGCTGTCGGTAACGGCCATCAGTGCACTGGCGTATGAGCAGTTCTCTTCGATTCTCGAAGCGCAAGCCCTGCGTGAAGATACGATCCATCTGGAGCAGACCACGAATCAGATGAATCACCTGATTGATGATGTACAGAAATATGCCGCAAATATGGTCAACGATGAGTTGCTTCAGCGGTTCGCTGCAAGATTGAACTACTCCTCTACGTATGATGAGCTAAGCGCATACAGAGATGTCGTCGTCCAGTTGACTAAATTCAATGTACTGCGTGACTACCTTGAGAGCTCGGCCATCGTCCGCTCGGACGGCAAGATTTTCTGGTCCTCGCTGTATATCGACCCTTATTTTGAACGGCTGCTGCAAGAGGATTGGTATCAGGAAGCGCTGAAGAGCAATGCCAAAAGCGGGTTCACAGCTCCCCATATTATTCTCGACCCTGACAGCAAAAAAATCGTCAGCTTCTTTATCCGTTTCGATCCCCAGTATGGTGGAGTGCTGCTATTAAATATTGATTACACTGCTTTTGAGAGTCTATTCCAGTACTTGGGCCAGTCCTTCGACCAGGTAGCCTGGATCGGCCCGGGTCAATCATTGCTCTACCAGCAAGGCACCGCTACAGAGCTGCCTGCCCCTACGCTGAGCGCAGACAGCCCGGACATTCAAGTCGTTAAGCATGACAAGGGTTATTATCTGGCCAGCGCTTTTGAGAAATCGGACTGGTCCGTCTCCACGTTCACCTCCAATGAACGGTTCTATGAATGGGTGGGTTATATTGTCCGCTACTGGGCCATCTTCCTCACCTTGTGTCTGGCGCTCTGCTTCCTGTTGTTCCTCCCCATCATCTCGAATATTATCCGTCCGATCCTGCAGATGACCAAAGCGATGAAGCAGGTATCTATGGGCAACTATAATGTTCAGCTCTCGTTCCGCAGCAATGATGAGCTGTCTGTGCTGAAGAATGGTTTTGAGACGATGCTTGGTGATATTGAGCGGCAGATGAGCGAAAGGGTGGAGCAGGAGCGCTGGAAACGTAAAATGACGGCAGAGCTGTTATTCGCCCAGATCAATCCCCATTTCATCTACAACACTCTAAATACGGTTGTGTATCTGGCCCGCAAAAAGAATTACCCGGCTATTGAGGAAATGGTTGAATCCTTCATTGGCATTCTGCATGATGCTGTCAATATTGGTGATACCAGTCTGTATATCACGGTGGAGCAGGAGATGAACATTATTAATCACTTCGTAACGATTCAGAAGTACCGGTATGCAGACCGGTTCGAGGTAGTCTGGAGCGTAGAAGACGAAGCGAAGGGTGACTATATTCCGAAAAGCCTGATTCAGCCGCTGGTGGAAAATGCTATTTTTCATGGATTTTCAGAGAAAGAGACTGTAGGCCGTATAGAGATCATTATCCGTAAGCGCAGCGGAAGGCTGCTGGTTTCGGTCAGAGATGACGGCTGCGGCATGAGCCAGGAGAAGGCCCGGTCTATTATGAATGGAACCCTGCCGCCTGCGCGTCTCCCTTCAGGGGCTATGAAGCAGATTGGATTATGGAATATCCGGGAGCGAATCGAGTATTTGTACGGACGGGAAGGCCGCCTGGTCATCCGGTCAAGTGAGCAGGGAGGCACCAAAGTGTCTGTTCTCCTGCCCGTCCTGCAGCAACCGTCCGAGTGAAAAGCACTATCATTATTTATACAAAACCATCAGATCGTCTAATTGTTAGGTGATCCCTTCAAGCTTATAGTTCTACTATACAGACGGACGGAAGACATTAACAGGAACCGCCCGCTGTCACAACAGATGCAAGGGGGATCTTAAATTGCACAATCTATTCAGTAAAAAAGCATCGGTTATAGCGCTTGTTCTAACGTTATGCTTCACCTTGGTGCTGGCCGGCTGCGGCAACGGAAGCAACAACACTTCGGGAGACTCCGGCAGTACAAACAGTGCGGATCACTCAAGTGATCCTGCGAATGCTTCCGGTAAATTGACCGTATGGGGCTGGGACAAGGCCTGGTTCGAAGGCACCGGAGGGAAGTTCAACGAGAAGTTCCCGAACGTCAAGTTGGAGTTCGTCGAAGTCTCGGCGGGGGATTATTTGAAAAAAATCCAGACCTCCATCGCTGCCGGCTCCGGGCTGCCGGATATTATCTGGGGAGAAGCGGCCTTCCGCGGCGCTCTGTATGAGCTTAACGTACTGCAAAGCTTGTCCGAAGAGCCCTACAAATTCGACACCTCCAATCTGCTCGACTTCGAGCTTCCGCTGCTGACGAACAGTAAGGGAGAGCTTGTGGGTCTAGAGCAATCCGGCTCGCCTGGAGCGCTGGCTTACAAGCGTGATTTGGCTAAAGAATACTTCGGGACAGATGATCCTGATGTATTAACGGCAATGTTCACTGACTGGGATGTCTTTATTGCCAAGGGCAAGGAAGTCTATGAGAAAAGCGGCGGCAAGACATTCATGCTTGGAAGCCTCATGGATGCGTATACCATCCTCTCCAACCAGGGTACAACGGCAGTTGTTGACGGAACCAAGGTGAATACCCAAGAGCTGCTTAGGATCTTCACTCAGCTGCAGTCCATCCGCGACAATAACACTGAGGGCAAGCTGGCGATGTGGTCTCCGACTTGGAATGCTTCGTACTCGCAAGACAACGTGATTTTTTATCCTGCAGCGAACTGGTCTCCAGAATTCGTAATTAAGCCTAACGACAAGGCCAGCAACGGCCGATGGGGTCTGATGGTGCCTCCGGAAGGCGGATATCCATACGGCGGTACTACTATCGGTATTTGGAAGGACAGCAAGAATAAAGATGCTGCCTGGGCGTATCTCAACTGGCTGTTAGGTACAGACGAAGGCGCTGAAGCCAACTTCGCTACCTCCGATTACATTTTACCGTTGAAATCGTTCTTCAAGGATACCTCCAAGCTGTCATCCGGGGCGGATGAATATTTCGGCGGACAGGATCTAGGAAAGTTCTGGGTGGAGAAGGTATTCCCGAACATGAAGTCCAAAGCGGTGACTAAATACGATCAGGATATTTACAGCTCGTCGGAGCTGGTGTTGCAGGTCATGGCACAGGATAACAGCTTCGATGCCGCGCAGGCCCTGGATAAGTGGGAAGAACAGTTGAAGAAAAATCACCCTGAGCTGACATTTGAATAATGATGCAGAAATCAAATGGAATCAGCAGTAAAAACAAATGGCCGTACCTGTTCATTACCCCTTATTTCTTGTCCTATGCCGTACTGAGCTTGTTCCCAATCCTGTTTACGTTGTACATCAGTCTTACAGACTGGGATTTGTACGGTAACCGGAATTTCATCGGACTTGGTAATTATATACAGCTATTTTTTCATGACGCCTTCTTCTGGAAATCGCTGCTGAATGTCATTATTTTCATGGCGGTATATCTTCCGGCTCTTGTCCTAATGGGCATGCTGGTAGCCAGCCTTATCGAGAGCAAGCTGATCCGCCGCAAAACCTTTTTCCGGCTAAGTGTATTCAGTGCCTATATGACAACGCCGGTCGCGGTCGGGATTATCTTCTCTCTGTTGTTCGACTGGCAGGGCGGTTTCTTCAATAATATGCTGATGGAGCTGGGCATCATTCAGGAGAAGATCAATTGGCTGGGCTCCGCCAGCTCCTCCCGCTGGGTAGTTATCCTGATGGTATTTTGGAAAAATCTTGGATATTTCGTGATGTTCTACACGGCGGGGATGGCCAGTATTGACACCTCCATCTATGAAGCCGCTGTAATCGACGGAGCCTCCTCCAAAGATGTGTTCACGCGTATTACGATTCCGCTGCTGAAGCCGATCAATCTGTTCCTGATTATTACTTCCATTATCAGCGGCCTGCAACTGGTGGAAGAACCAATGCTGCTGTTCAGCGGCTGGGCTTCCGGCTCCAGTATGGTAGGAGGGCCTGACGGCTCCACCTTCACACCGATCTGGTACATGTTCGATGCTTCCTTCAACGGCAGTGCGTTCAAGTACGGCAAAGGGGCGGCTATAGCTTACGGCACCTTCCTGTTCATCGCCCTGTTCTCGGTGGTTGGCATGAAATGGATCAACAGGGACGGTGACGACAAATGAGAGCGAAGAAGTTCTTTACCGTATTGTTGCTTATTCTGATCGCTATCGCGTTCCTCTTCCCGTTCTATATGATGATTGTGATGGGCACCTATTATTCCGAAGACCTGTTCAAGCAGCTTCCGATCCTGCCCAGCGGTTATTTGGTGGAGAACCTGAAGACGATCATGTCTGCCAGCTTCCTGCGGAATTACTGGAACAGCTTCTATGTTGCTGTACTGTTCACTCTGGTGACGGTCGGGGTGGCCTCGATTACCGGATTTGCTTTTGCCAAATATGAATTTAAGGGTAAAAATGCACTGTATGGCTTCATTCTTCTGACGATGATGATCCCCGGTCATCTGGGTCTGATTGCATATGTGATGGAGATGAAGTGGTTCCACCTTAACAACACTCATGCGCCGCTGATTCTGGCCGGTCTGAATAATGCCTTCGGCGTATTCTTCATGACCCAGTTCATCCGCTCCTCTGTCCCGACAGAGGTCATTGAGAGCGCAAGAATCGACGGCTCTTCGGAACCGGGTATTCTCACCCGAATTGTTATTCCTTTTCTAATGCCTGCGATCAGTACCCTGGGGCTAATCTCCTTCCTTGGGTCCTGGAATGGTTATCTGCTGCCGCTGGTGACGATCAACAAGCCTGAGCTGTACACGCTGCCGCTGGGAATTGCTAATCTGTCAACGGTCTTCCGCACGGATTATTCAGCCAGTATTCTGGGGCTTACGCTGGGTACACTGCCGCTGATTATTCTCTTCCTGTTCGGCTCGAAGACCCTGGTCAGAGGACTTACCGGCGGAGCGGTCAAAGGCTAACTCACTAAAATTGGGTAAGTGACCGCAAAGAACAGGAAAGAAACCTCTCTTATAGTGAAATGGAGTCGGCTCAGCCATTTCACAGGAGAGGTTTCTTTGTGTATGAATAGAGTGGGCGGGAAAAGCAGGATTTTGCCAGGATCAGATGGAATAACATTAGCTACAAGAAGAATGTCGGTTGGCCCACATATGGAGAACTGCTACTTCCAACTGGAACTAAGATGGCGGCAGGTTCAACAACTCTGCGACTTGACGGCGGTATCTGTCTGCCTTGCGGGTGCCGTGAATCAGGTTGGACAGCCGATAGGGTGGGATATCGTGTAATTCACAGAATTTCTTCTGATCCAAGTGCAGTTCTGCCAGACGTTGCTTGATGGCCCAGCCGTAGGCAGTAATAGGGCGTTTGCTGTTCAGATTGCTCACCTCGTATCGACTATCCAGCCGCTATGATATAAAATAGGTAAAGATATAATAATAGTTAATTATATACTTTTTTACGTCATTTTTCAATAAAAAATAACGTTTTTACGTATTATATTTTGGGGGAGGCAGTTGGCTGATGCAATCCATCTATGAACGTATTGAATTATTGATTAAACGGCAAGGGATTACGAAGAAATCCTTCTGTGCACAGCTCGGAATCAGCACCGGCAATATGGGAGACTGGAAACGCGGCAAATCTACACCTGGCACGCATAAGCTGATTGAGATTGCTGCATTTTTTCATGTGAGCTTAGATTGGCTGATCCTGGGCAAACAGCCCCAAACGATTCAGGAAAGCGGCGAGGATTATTTTTTTGGCCAAATGCGGCAATTGAATTGCCAAACCGAAGAGCTGCTGCCGGAGGAGAAGAACTTTATTAAGGAATATCTGGCCTTTACCAAATACCGCAAGGATCAGGATACGGACGGCGAAAAATCTTAAGCAGGTACCTTTACTTTTGAGCGCAACCGATTTATAATATTGAATGTTGGCCTCAAACAATGCATTAACGTTAGACACACCGCGCGGTAGTGGTGGAATGGCAGACACGCTATCTTGAGGGGGTAGTGGGTGTATACCCGTGGAGGTTCGAGTCCTCTCTACCGCATATATTTCAAATGAGCAAAAATCCTTGGTAGTTCAAGGGTTTTTGCTTTTTTTTCGATAAATATTGTTTAACTATTTTAATTTTATTTTTCTGAAACAGTAGGGATACGCACACGACAATGTGTTTTGTATTCCTGCTGTTTTTCTTTTTTGATTGCAAAAAACTTATTAAGGTGGAGATCTTTATGATAAGCAAATTAGGTTTTTCTTCAGATGACCGTTTGTTAATAATTAATGCTGATGATTTCGGAATAACTAAGGGAACTAATGAAGCAATTGTTAGTTTATTTGAACAACAAGCTATAACCTCAACATCTATAATGTTTCCCTGTCCAGCAGCGCGGGAAGCCCTTGAATTAAGTAATCAAAACATTCTAGATAATATCGGGATTCATCTTACCTTAACAAGCGGTGAGTATCATTCATATCGTCCAGTATTTCAAGAAAGATCATTGAAAAGTTTAATCAATAAGGATGGTAACTTCCATACTGACATTTCATACATAGAGGAAAATGCCGATGATGAAGAAGTTAGAATTGAATTAGAGGCTCAGATACAAAGTGCCACTATGTTAGGAATTGACCCAACTCATCTTGATAGTCATAGCGGTAGTCTTATGGGTTTATATGCGGGCAATGATTTTTTAGAAATAACCTTTGATCTATGCGAGAAATATCGTCTCCCCTTTAACTTACCAACAAGAATAATTGAACAACCATTTTTTAATAACAAGCAAAAAGAAACTTTTCGCATTAGAATTAATTCAGGAAGAAAACGTGGGATCTTGTTTATTGATGATGTAATTTCTTTGCCCTACTGCTGTAAGCCCGTGGAATATGAAGAAATGAAGAGACAGTTGCTCACGCTACTCAAAAATATTAAGCCCGGTATAACACAATTAACTATACATCCATCGAAAATAACTGAAGAATTGAAGTCTGTAACGAATTGTTATTTTGAGCGTGGGATTGAGTATCTATTACTAATAGATCCTGATATTAATAAAGTGCTTAGAAAAGAGAATATTAATTTAGTCTCATGGAAAGAAATACGTGATTTACAAAGAATTCTAACTTGATCAAGCTATAGCTGGTGATAATTACCTGAAACCTTTAGAATGGAAGAAACGAAGATGGATGAAAGGGCGATCCTATGTTACTGGAAACGGAAAGGCTAATTGTTCGTGAATTTGCAGAAAACGATTGGAGCGATTTACACGAGTATTTGTCATTAGAGCAGGTGCTGGAATACGAGCCGGGCGGTGTAAGCAGTGAAGAGGAATGCAAGAATATAGCCAGGGAACGTGCGGGTGGAGATAGTTTCTGGGCCGTTAGCTTGAAGGATACCAATAAAATGATCGGTCATATTTATTTTGAGCAAAAAGAACCTGCTGAATTTAAAACATGGATGCTAGGCTACATCTTTAACCCTGCATTTTATGGACATGGTTATGCCACTGAGGCTTGTCAAAGAATTTTACAATATGGATTTGAAGCATTGGGTGTTCACCGGGTGGCGGCTATGTGTAATCCTGAGAATGCACCTTCCTGGAGACTGCTGGAGCGATTGAATATGCGCCGTGAGGGTCATTTCAAGAAAAAAGCCTTTTTCAGAAGAACAGATGACGGGCAGCCTGTATGGCATGATGCGTATCAGTATGCGATTCTAAAGGAAGAGTGGAGCTCTATCGTATAATCCTATCAATCTTGGAGACAATACTAGTAAACGCCTTACCTGGGAGGTAGTCTACGGTAATGAATTACTCTGAGATCTATGACCTTCACCTTCAATTGTTAAAAGCTTACTCTGCCCATAACAACGGAGAGTACTCGGCCTATCAAAGGGAAATCGATTACTACACGAATCAGCTGCGTTTTGCGGGGGATATTGTGCAGCGGGTTTTTGTCCTGAACCAGCTAATCAAGATTCATGAGAAAGAGCGGGATGACCTGATCCGGTGGTGCTCTAAAACGTATTTTCATAAAAATTACGATGTTAACGACTCACCGGACGGCAGTCTTGGATAATGCCAGCCGGTGAGTTTTTTTGTAGATGGAGTGGTGTAAGCGCGAAAAGAAGGATTTTTCCAGGATTAGATGGAATAAGAGTAGCTACAAGAAGAATAATGCCGGTCGGTTCATACCTGGGGAGCTGCTGTTCCAGTTGGTACTAAGATGGCGGCAGGTTCAACAACTCTGCGACTTGACGGCGGTATCTGTCTGCCTTGCGGGTGCCGTGAATCAGGTTGGACAGCCGATAGGGTGGGATATCGTGTAATTCACAGAATTTCTTCTGATCCAAGTGCAGTTCTGCCAGACGTTGCTTGATGGCCCAGCCGTAGGCAGTAATAGGGCGTTTGCTGTTGGGGGAGGCAGTTGGCTGATGCAATCCATCTATGAACGTATTGTATTATTGATTAAACGGCAAGGAATTACGAAGAAATCCTTCTGTGCACAGCTCGGAATCAGCACCGGCAATATGGGAGACTGGAAACGCGGCAAATCTACGCCCGGTACACATAAGCTGATTGAGATTGCTGCATTTTTTCATGTGAGCTTGGATTGGCTAATCCTGGGTAAGCAGCCCCAAACGATTCAGGAAAGCGGCGAGGATTATTTTACCGATTTATAATATTGAATGTTGGCCTCAAACAATGCATCAACGTTAGACACACCGCGCGGTAGTGGTGGAATGGCAGACATGCTATCTTGAGGGGGTAGTGGGTGTATACCCGTGGAGGTTCGAGTCCTCTCTACCGCATATATTTCAAAAAAGCTGATATCCTTGATGATTCAAGGATATCAGCTTTTTTTGTTGAACCCGCTCTAGCGCAGCAGCTTCTCTATATCCTCTTCGATCTGATCAGGTGTTGTCTGCGGGGCGAACCGCTTCAGCACACGGCCTTCCTGGTCCACCAGGAATTTGGTGAAGTTCCATTTGATACTCTTCGAGCCGAGTACACCAGGTGCCTCTTTAGTCAGATACTTGAACAGGGGATGGGCGTCGGCGCCTTTGACATTGATTTTCTCGTACATCGGGAAGGATACACCGTAATTGATCTCGCAGAACTCGGCAATATCCTCGCTCTCACCCGGCTCCTGTCCGGCAAACTGGTTACTTGGGAAGCCCAGAATCTCAAAACCACGGTCTTTGAATTTATCGTACACTTCCTGGAGACCCTTATATTGCGGGGTAAGTCCGCACTTGCTGGCTGTATTCACGACGAGCAGAACCTTGCCTTTGTACTTGGAGAGTGATTCTTCCTGGCCCCGCAGGGTGTTGGCTTCAAAATCATGGACATTCATGAATGATTCCTCCCGAACATTGATTTATCACAATTTAATTGTACACTATTCACCGCCGGAAGCAAGTTTTAAAAGGTAACAATCTGCCCCAATCGTTTCAAAAATGTGAGGTTGTTTAAGTTAAGGATAAGTGTTCTTACAAAATTTGTGTTAAAAGGAGAGAGTTAAAGATGAGTACATTGAAACTAAAACCCCTATATACAGCTTCAGCCAAGGTTCGCGGAGGCCGTGAAGGTTCGGTGGAATCGTCCGACGGAGCGCTGAAGCATGATCTCAAAATCCCGAAGGAGCTTGGCGGTCCTGGTGGTGCCGGCACAAATCCGGAGCAGCTGTTCGCGGCGGGCTATGGTGCGTGTTATGAGAGTGCCCTTGCTAATATTGCCCGTAAAGAAGGCGTAAAGCTGCAGGATGTCGAGATTACCTCGAATGTGCTGATCGGCAAGGACGAGAGCGATGGAGGCTTCAAGCTGGCCGTGAAGCTGGATGTGAAGCTGCCAGGTATTGAGCGCTCTGTGGCAGAGGATCTGGCTAAGAAAGCCCATGATTTCTGCCCGTACTCCAAGGCGACCCGCGGAAACATTGAGGTTGAGTTGAACGTTTTGTAGCGATAGATAGCAATGTGAAATTGAATAGCATGGTTATCTGAAAGACCAGACATTCAATGTCTGGTCTTTCATTATGTTGAGCGCAGAACCACGGGTAAGAATGGACAAAGCTGGGAATAATGGCTAAATAGAGTCTGAGAAGGCCGGAAGTGTGGTAAATAGCGTGCAGGAGCTTGTACTTTGGTTGACATCACCCCGGAAATTCTTTAATATGTCTAAGTATCTGTTAATGTCGCGCGTGCTATTAACTACCAAAAATTTAAATAATGGGTGATGAAGATGTCTTACAAACCGAGTATTACGAATGTGACCAAAGCCAGCAGCAATGATAAGGAAGGATTGTACGAGTTCATTATCAAGCTTGCTGACGGAACGGAGTGCCGCGCGTTCTACAACCGGTTTCCGGAATGGAAAATGACGAACATCAGCCGCCTGCTCAAGACTCCTTGTCCGGTATGCCGCAAAGATTTCATTTGCAAATGCATGGATTCCTTCACTGCTGATTTCGAAGGGCAAATGACCGGGGACGAATGGATTAACAAAGCAATTGCTGAATAATTAGACGAACGGACGTTGTAGGCGCGGGAGCTATCCCGCGTTTTTGTTTTTTTCAAAAGGGGATATGAATGTTAGACTATGCTTAAGAGGAAGGGGGCGGTGATGTGGCTGAGGAGCGGAAGGGAATACAGGGTGAATCTATTGTGCTGATTGATGGGGTCTGTCATCTGTGTCAGGGAATCGTCCGGTTCATTATTCCGCGTGATCCCAATGCGCACTTCAAATTCACCTCCTTGCAGAGTGATGCGGCCCGGGAACTGCTTAAGGCAGGCGGTCTGCCCGAGCAGCAATTAGACACTGTGGTACTGATAGAGAACGGCAAGTATTATACGAAATCGGCTGCTGTGCTGCGGATTGCCCGCAGACTCCGGTTCCCGTGGCCCGCCGCCTATGTGTTCATCCTGATTCCGGGGCCGCTGCGTAACGCTATGTACAAGATTGTGGCCAGAAACCGCTACCGCTGGTTCGGACGGGATGAGCAGTGTCTGCTGCCGACACCGGATATGAAGCGCAGATTTCTGTAGCTGGTAAGGGGGATTCTGAGGGATTCTCTCAAATAGTGGTGAAAAAGCTATTGCTGACTTCTTATATATATGCTACTATAGCAGTAAATTACAGGAACAGTAACGGAAGCACCGTTCAATGACCGTATTCACGGTTATTGGCGGTGCTTTTTTGCTGTTCTTTTTCTTATGTATCCAAGAGAGGAGGAGGATTTCATGACGGCAAGAATCGTGCTTGCAGTCCGGGAGAGCCAGTATATTGAACCGCTGCTTCATTATCTTCACCACAGCGAATATGGAGAGATGCTGCGGATTACGGCTTTCAGCAGACTGGACGCTTTTATGGAATTTATGACAGGTGACGAGCTGCCGGATGCGGTTGCCGCTGACCCGTCTTTCATTGAAGCCTGGCTGGTGGAAGGGAGAAGTACCGTTCCCTGGGCTGTCTTAAGTGAAGGCGGAGAATTGCCGAATGGCCGGGATCTGGCGGGGGGAAGGCATATTGCCAAGTATCAGGCTCTGCCGGCGCTAATGGAAGCGATTCTCCAGTTGAGCGATCAGAAGCGTGTCCGGACGGCTGCTCTGCCTAAGGAAGCAACGCTGCTGCTCGGGATCGTCTCGGCCAGCGGCGGCAGCGGCAAAACCACGGTAGCACTGAACATGGCGAAGCAGCTTGGAGCAGTTGGCCTGTCCGTGTTCTATCTTAATCTGGAGAGTGTGGACAGCAGTGGATTCATCCTGCGTATGCCGGGGAGCCATATTCCCGGTCTGGAGCGGCTTTTATATGAGCTTAAGGCCGGAGGGCCAGAGAATAAGGGAGGAAGAGGGCAGCCGAAATGGACCGATTATGCGTTCAGACATGACAGTCTGCGGTGTGATGCTTTCCGGCCGGTGGAGAATTTCAAGGAGATGCTCCAGATGTCGCGGCAGGATACAATGGATCTCCTGGAGGGGTTGGCCGGAGCTGGAAGCTATGATGTGGTTATTGTAGACACCGGCGCTATTGAGGAGGAGCGGGCCCAGGCTGTTCTGAACAGATGCGGCATTCTGCTGTGGGTGCTGAAGAATGACCAGGCCAGTATCCGTAAGACGGAACGCTGGCTCGATTATATTGCCAGTCCGCACTCCGGCATGCAGCCGGAGCTGGTGAACAGGAGCCGATTCGTTATGAACGGCTGTACCGGAGCAGATAGTGAAAGTCCGCTATCCGCTGCCCTCCGGTTGGATGCTGTACTTCCGTATATTCCATCCTGGGGTTTACAGCATTATGGAGAACTCTGCCTAAGCTCTCCCCAATTCATCGACGGTATTCAGCAGCTCTCCAGAGCTATCGTAGAGCCAGAATTGCCTGTGGTGTTCACCGGGATTCCTGTATGAATGAAGAGATGTTCCGTGCCTTGCGCAGCGATATCCGGGCAGGGCTGGATGTTACCTCGGTCATCGGGAATGATGAGCTGGCAGCTTATATCGAACGGATCATTCTGGAGCGGGAGCAATTACGCCTCCTGACTGCCCAGGAGAAGCACGGGCTGGTGAAGAAGCTGTTCGATTCCTTCCGGGGGCTGGATATTCTTCAGCCGCTGGTGGATAATCCGGCGATCACCGAGATTATGATCAACAGCCATGAGGAGATCTTTATTGAGGAAGAGGGCATGATCCGCAGGCTGCCGCTGGCTTTTGAATCGGGGAGCAGACTGGAGGATATCATTCAGATTATCGTCTCCGGCGTCAACCGTGTGGTCAATGAATCCTCGCCGATTGTAGATGCGCGGCTGCAGGATGGCTCGCGTGTCAATATCGTACTGCCGCCTGCAGCGCTGAAGGGTCCAGCCATGACCATCCGCAAATTCCCGGAGACACCGATGTCGATGGCAGAGCTGGTGAGACGTGAAGCGCTCTCGGAGGAAGCGGCTGAGCTACTGCAGATTCTGGTTACTGCCAAATACAATATTTTCATCAGCGGGGGGACTGGCTCAGGGAAAACAACCTTTCTGAATGCTCTATCGCAATACATCCCGCCGCAGGAGCGTGTCATTACGGTGGAGGATTCGGCAGAGCTGCAGATCGTTACGGTTCCGAATCTGGTCTCCCTGGAGACCCGGAATGCTAACACGGAGGGGCGGGGGGAGATCACCATTCGTGACCTGATCCGCACCTCGCTGCGGATGCGGCCGAACCGGATTGTCGTCGGCGAGGTGCGTGGAGCTGAATGTCTGGATATGCTGCAGGCGATGAACACCGGCCATGACGGTTCCCCGTCGATTATAAAATGGCATTAATTAAACAACACCTCTTGAATATAAGCATCAAAGAACTTGTTTTTAACACCTTTCGGGCGCGTTAGATCCGTATTCACTTCAATGCGATTGAAAATTGTGTAGACATAATCCTTTTTCTCATCATCATCCAAATAGTGCCAAGCCTCTGCCAAACCTGCGAGTTCTACAAGTTTAGGAATACCAGATAATGATTTTTGATTACTGGCAATTCTCTGCCGCACTTCTTTTTCTGCTGCATCCTCTTCAGTCATCTTTTGCCGGACAGCTTCTTTAGTTATCAAGCCCTCCACAAACATGTACTGCCACTTCTCTCGCCGCTCTGCAATCTTTGCCAGCTCCCGTTTGGCTTTATCGATCTCAGTCGTCTTCTTACTTTCTTCAGCGGCCATCTCCAAGGATTCCATCTTAAGCTTGTCCATATCTTCTTGAACTTTATTGATGTATTCCATGACCAGGTGCTCCACATGCACCTGACGAAAAATAGGCATATCACAGGTGTTGCCATGGTGCTTGTTCGAGCAAATGTAGTATTGTGTCCGGACTATTCCTTTTGTCGTTGAACGCTTTGTCGTGAGCCGCCCAAACATGGCTCCTCCGCAGCGACCACAACGTAGTACTCCGCTGAACCAATACGTTTTGATCTGACTGTACCCACCGTGCGTTTTACGATCCATGAATTTTTTAGTCTCCTCATATTCAGCCCGAGTAAATATCGCCGGGTATGGAGAATCACCGTACAGATTCTTTACTCTCTCGTCCCGCTTAGAATTCACATATTTACCTTCTGCAGTTTTAGAGCCTAATCGGATGATTCCAGCATAAAATGGATTCTCAATCGTATAAGCAACTGTTGCAGAAGTCCACTCTTGGCCTCTTCGTAGTTTACCCGCACGATTTAGCCGCATAGCGACGGATTTATATCCCAGCCCCGTCATATATAAATCTCTGGCTTCACGAATGAGCACACTTTCCTCGGGGATTAATTTGCCTTCTTGAGTATACCCGTAGGGCAATACACCTCCTGGTCTACGTCCTTCGCGCACCATCTGCTCTATACCAAAGCGCACGCGCTCTGAGATCGTTCCACGCTCCCACTCAGCCATTGCACCGACGAGTGTAATGAAGAACCGCCCCATGGCTGTAGTGGTCTCAAAAATCTCTGTAGCACTCTTAAATTTGACGCTGTATAAGTCAAATGTCTTTAGAAGAGCGTGAAGGTCAGCAACGGATCGGGTAAGTCGGTCAAGTTTATAGACAAGAACCACTTCGAACTTTTTATCCTCCATGTCCTGCAGCATTCGTTGCATTTCAGGCCGCTTGAGATCCTTAGCAGAATACCCGTCATCAATGTAAAAGTCATAGATCTCCCAGTCCTGCGACTCAGCAAAGCTATTCAAACGAGTACGCTGGCCTTCAATGGAGAAGCCATCTTCGACTTGCATATCTGTAGAGACACGTATATAAATGGCTGTTTTCAAAACCAACACTCCTTGTGTTAAAAATTGAGGGCGTCATCGACGGCTTCTATCGGTAGAATGAGGCGTGTTACGTTCTGGCCATGTCGCCAGGCTACACGTGACAAGTTGATCGTTACGTATCCTCTTTGGTTTGGGGGGAGGGATAGATCGCCAGGGAGAACGGTAGCATCTTGTCTGGAACGATAGAATGACGAATCATGAAGCTTGTAGGATCGCTCCACATTGAGAAGCAAAGGCTCATCCCAGTTGAACCCGTGACGTTGCTCGATGACCAAGGCCTCTGGGCGGGAGAGATCTTCTAATCCATACAAGGAACGAATACGAGGCTGCTGGAGGTAATCGAGGCCAGTCATAGAGGATTCGTTAATGGTTGTAGCATGATTGTCCGAAGACTTCCCGGCGTATGTAAAGGTCGACATTAATTTTGACTCGGTTATTCGATCTTCAATTTGATTGAGGCGTAATTTAACAAAATCCAGATATACGTGGAATTCGCTGACCAGCAAGCTAATCACTTGACTTCGGTTCACGGGCAACTGCATCTGTTCAAGCATATAGAATGGGATCATTGCATATAGAGCGAACTGATTCGCATCATATTCCTGGGCTTCACGGAACAGTTCCGGCATCCACCGCTGATCGCCGGAGTGACGAATTACATGACAAAGCTCGTGAAAAAATATCTTTCGCTGCTCAATGTAATCATCCCGCCTGTCGAGAAAGATAACCTTATCCTCATTTTCGCTGAAAGGGCTATTATCGTGATAAATGATGTCTACTCCAAAGATCATCGCGATTTTGTCTATATCAAGATCGTGTGGAGTCAAGATGCCACCTAACAGGTACTGTTCCTCAATCCATTGTTCCAGAGGAGTTTTGAAGTAGTTGGGAAAATTCATGTGATTACCTCCGATTCACGTACATATGTTCTATTTTTGTGTGAAAAGAAAAGCCATTGCTGGCTTACTGTTGAGGATCTTCAGGGATACCGACTTTTGAATAAAACAAGCCAGTGTTCAAATTCAATTCTCTGACGACATCTCTAGAAATTTCTAATTCTTGTTTCATCTTATCAAGATCACTGATTTTCTGATTATCAATATAATTCATGAAATGCTCCATTGCTTTTGATCTTGTGTAATAGTTGGTGGCTACACCGGATTTTATCTTTTCAAGATCGCTTCTTAATTCATATGATATGTTTTCGGGAATTAAAATCCTATTTACAGATATTGAGGCTGCCGAGTATTGGTTTTTAGCTTCTCTAACACTCTCGTAGGCAGTATAACCATTAATTTTTCCATCTGCATAGCTACTGATAATATCATTAGTTTCTAACTCTAATTTTTCCAAATGTTTGATATGTTCTGTTATTGTAGAATCAATTTCTAATGCTGTCTTTATATCAGCTTCACTAAACTCTGTTGATACCTGACCATTATTACTAACCTCCAAAGTTGATTCTTCGACCGCATTATCATTATCTTGCTTAGAGTAGAACACTTCATAGACCCCTATGAGTAATACTACTGTGCATAATAAAGCAAGAGCGATATTCTTTTTTGTTTCATTTTTCTTATTTCGGAAAGAAAGGAGTGCATACGGAACACCGAAAGCTCCAATCAGTAATAAAATGTAACCCATTTTTTATACTCCAATGTCTTTCCCCATCGGATGGAGGATTTGCTTATTAATTCTGTTTGTTTGTTTGTTCAGCAGCTCTCTTCTTCATTTCTCTGTATCGTAATAGGGCAGCTTCCATTTCATCAATCTCGTCTGCAGTATAATTATCAGGACCACCGAAAAAAGACATGTTTGTCTCCACTTTCGGTGTATCTCTTCTTCCTAATAAATAATCAGTGTCAACATCAAGACAATCGGCTAATGCAACAAGTGTTTCATCCGATGGCGAGCTATGTCCATTTTCATAGTTACTTATTGCGGATTTTGTCATTTTAATTTTTAAGGCAAGTTCCTCTTGAGTTAGTTTTCTTATCTTCCTCCATTTGGTAAGACGATCTCCTCGGAACAATATAAGCCCTCCTACAATTGAAAGTACAAGTATATTGTACAATCTGTATCTACTAAAATAAATAAAGTACATGATTCTTGTATAAAAACGTTGACATACACCAAACTTGTACCTTATAATCGGATCATCAAGTACAAGATTGGTGTACAAAAGAGGTGGACGATATGAAAAATGAATCCTTGACACAAGCTCGAAAGAAGAAGGGTTTCACTCAGGAAAGCCTTGCAGAATTGCTCGGGTACTCAAAGGCAAGTGTGAGTAACTGGGAGAATGGCTATTCTAATCCATCACTTTCGGATGCGTTCAAGGTATCTGAAATTCTTGAAGAAGATATCAATTTTCTTTTTTTTGAATTGAAAGTACAAGTTCAGTGTATTAATGGGGATGCAGAAGAGGAGGTGATCTAAATGAAGGAGAAACGGCTTCCAAAAATAACTGGAAAGGAAACGATGGAGCATTCAAAAGGACCGCATAACCCAGGAATGTCACAACAGGCATGGGATAAGCTCCACCGCATGCTTGCTGAAACGAACATCAAGTATCAAGCGGAAA
>NZ_ASPS01000046.1:0-90963 GCF_000517865.1 Paenibacillus sp. FSL R7-269 | reverse complement strand
GGAACCCCGCCGAGCTGTATACCGGCAACGGCGGGTGGGGGGATTGGCAAGGGGAATTGCTTAAGAACATCATACATCAGGCCTCTGTCCGATAAAACCCGTGAAACCGGACAAAGGAGAGGATCAGAAGTTGGCAATCGGACAATTCGGACCAGCATTAGAACAAGTGTTAAAACGTTCAGGCGATACCAGGGAGAAGGCAGGACTCATCGTCCATGCTGACGCTTCATTAATAGGGAAAATCGCGAGAGGGACCCGTAAGGCTTCAAAACCAGTCATGAGTGCGGCAGTTGAGCACTACGATGACGGTCAGCTCTATCTTGCAGCGGCGGCGGAAGTCACCGGTGGTGCTTCTGCCCCTTGGCTGGATAACGTGGACCTGCATCGAGCCAATGTGTTATTCAAAACGCTCGAGGAGATGAGGGAAGTGCTGGACGCTTCTGGACATGCTCCAATCAGCAAGACAAACGAACAGATCAATGATACTGAACGACAGCAAATTAAGCGGCTACTCATGGAGACGGTCGAGGCAATCACAGCATTGACCCATTTGGCTGCAGTGTTATGTAAAGAGTATTCCTTCAGTTGGTTGGGAACTTGGAAAGAGCACCGGGCTGAACTGAAGGCTAAAAAATATTTGAAATGAGGGAGCACCATGGAAAGAGAGCAGTTGGTTTCCGAAGCGCGGCGAGTTGGTGAAGCTGCAAAGCATAACCTTCAGTTGATCCGTCAGAATCCGGATGCAATGTTGCCGGGGGAACAAGATTTTGCAGAGGGTTATCTGAACAACATGATTCGTGTAGCTGAAGCAGAAATGAAAAATGACCGCCGGCCAGGGCAGTCAGGTGGTTTGAAATCTCGGTTAGAGAATCTCTTGGTGTCCATTTTAACCCCGAAGCGTGAAAAGCGCAAGGAGGGCGCAGCGTGACCGATCAGCAGGTAAGAAGTTTCGGTCAGGCCCTTGCTGAACGCTTTAAACAGATAGGGGACGAGCAGGCTGCCGCAGAGAGACGGTTTCGCGAATCGTTTTATTCTTCAACTTCAACTCGTTTTGAGGTGCTGGAGTTGGAGCGCAAACGGGATATCGCACAAGCTGCCTATGATACATGGGATGAGGTTACTACAAATCTCCCCTCAGAGATTCAAACTGCTTTTTCAGAGCATTTTCAAAAAATAAACTCTACGGAGGCTAAATAATATGAAATCTACCGGAATTGTACGCAAAATTGACGAGCTTGGTCGGCTCGTTATCCCGATCGAGTTGCGCAGAACGATGAATTTAGAAATTAAGGACCCTGTGGAGATCTTCGTGGACGATGACAAAGTCATTTTACGCAAGTATGCTCCTGGCTGCGCAATTACTGGCAGCCAGGAAGACTTGGTCTCTTTTGAAGGGAAACTCTACAGCCGGGCAGTTATTCAGCAGATGGCTGCAGCAGCAGGGATTTAAGTGTTAGGCAGCGGCTTCGGCCCCTGTCTTGGAGTATCGGAGCTTAGAAATAACCTTTCCTCCCTCCGGTATTCCAAGATGCGGCTGACGCATCCAAGGTGGTGGCGGATCATACAGGTCAAGGGAACCGAAAAGGCCGGTTTTACTGGTGCAGTTATTCCCTCGCCCACCTTGCAATTACATAGAAAGGAGGCAGCGCATGCAAGTCATTCAGAAATTGACGGTTGTTAGTAATCCGACACGAATATTTGAGGTCGGTACTGAAGTGGAAGGCCGGGAGGTGATCGAGATCCGGCAGGTTGGTATGAATTTCGAAGATCATGTTCATTCGGAATTCATTATTGAAGATGAAAATGGCGAACTGATCGCAAGCGTGGAGAATGCTCCGGTCATCATCGACTGGAAGAGCATTGTTGAGCACGATGTTCCGATTTCATTAATTCATAACAAAAAATAGCCCACGGGCATGGGCTATCACTGATCTTTGAAAATCAAATTCTCGCCCCCACTATACCATGTTGGGGGCGCACTACACAAGAGGGAGTGAACGGAAATGTCAACAGCTTTCTCTGCTGATATCAGCGGGCAGCGCATCGAGATCGAAATTGTGCCTCCTACAAATTATTCACCTTCAATTCTTTCTATCCGGCAGCAGGCCGGTTCCTTTCAGCTGCATGCTGATCCGGAGCAGCTGGCCGAAGTTGAATACGCCATCCGGACTTACCTGGATAGTATCCGTTATCCTGAAACGCCAGACCAGCAGTCACTCTTGCATGATGAATGCAGAGCGGCTATCGAGGAGGAGATCGCTTGAAGCATATCGATCTGGAGCGTTTAACGCTTCGTAATTTCAAAGGTATTAGGGAGTTCATCCTCGCTGTTAACGGGCGGGATGCTGATGTCTATGGTGACAATGCCACTGGTAAGACCACAATCTTTGATGGATTCTTGTGGTGCCTTTTCGGTAAAGACAGCCAGAACAAGGCTGACTTCGAGATTAAGGGGCTGGACGGAGCCGGTAAGGTCCTTCAGCACAAGCTGGAACACGAGGTTGAACTGGTACTACAGGTTGACGGTCGCCCCCGGACATTCCGCCGGGTCTTCTCGGAGAAATGGACAAAGAAGCGCGGCGCACCGGTGGAGAGCTTTGAGGGACACAACACCACTTATTACGTTGACGGCGTTCCGCTCAGCATGCGGGAGTTTCAGAGCGAAGTTGACTCTATTATCAAAGAGGACCTGTTCCGGTTGCTGACAAGCCCTTCGTATTTTAACGAAGTGCTGAAGAAGGAGGAGCGCCGCAAGGTGCTCTTGGAAGTGTCCGGCGATCTTACGGATGCGGAGGTCATTCACAGTAACGAGGAGCTCGCTGAGCTGCCGGCCATCTTGGCCGGACGCGAACTGGATGCTCATAAAAAAGTTATCGCCGCTCGCAGTACAGCCATTAATAAGGAAATTAAGGAGCTGCCGGTCCGTATCAGCGAGGTTCAGCGTCAAATGCCGGACATCACCGAACTGGACGAAGAGCTGCTGAAGGAAGATATTGCAATGCTCCGCCGCCGGGTTGAATCTAGTGAGGCTGAATTGTCCCGTATCCTCTCCGGAGGCGAGGTGGCTGTCAAAGAGAAGCGGCTCCGTGAAATTGAAGGCGAGCTGATTGCCATTAAGAGCCGCATGCAATCGGATGTACTGGATAAAGTGGCTCTGAAGCGGGACTCGGTCAACCAAATGCACATTGAGGTCAACCGGTACCGCCGGGAGATCGAAGATAAGCAGCAGCGGATTCAGCAGAACGAGCGGCAGGCGGCAGGGCGCCGGCAGGAAGCGGACCGGCTCCGGACAGAGTTTTCGGAGTTGAAAGGTTTGATCTTTGAATCTGCCGGTGACCACGATGCTCACTGCTCCGCCTGCGGGCAGGCACTACCAGAGGATCAGGTCAAGGTAGCTCATGATAAAGCCGAGGCTGATTTTAACCGGCGATTGGCCGAGCGGAAGGAGCGCATCAATACTTCCGGTAAAGCAGCGGTTGCTGAAGCTCAGAAGTTTGAGCAAGAGGTTGTCCGGTTCCAGGGAGAAATTGAGGACTTGAAGGGTACGCTGACCTCGCTTGAAGCAGAGTTGTCAGCCGCTGAGGATGAATTGACCGAACTGCGTGAAGGGGTGAAAGACCCCTCAGCAGATCCGGAGTATACCAGCAAGCAGGCAGAAGCTAACAGGCTTCAGCAGGAAATTACAGCGCTGCGGCAATCCAGCCAATCGGCAGCGGTGGGTGTCAGGGAAGAGATCAGCCGGCTGCGGCGTGAAGTCGAGGACATGGAGCGCGATCTTGCTAAATTCGACGCAGTCCAGAGGGCACAGCAGCGGGTAACTGAGCTGGAGGAACAGGAGAGTAGCCTGGCCGCTGAATACGAGCGCCTGCAGCACGAACTGTTTCTCTGCGAAGAATTCACCCGCACCAAGGTCAACCTGCTCGATGCCAAGATTAACAGCAAGTTCAAATTAGCTCGTTTCAGACTATTTGATCAGCAGGTGAACGGCGGGTTGAAAGAGGTCTGCGACACGCTCTATAAGGGAGTGCCGTACGAGGGCGGATTGAATAACGCAGCCCGGATCAATGTCGGCCTGGACATCATCAATACACTTAGCCAGCACTATGGCTTCTCAGCTCCGATTTTCGTGGATAATGCTGAGGCTGTGACAAAGCTGATTGGGACGGATGCTCAGGTTATCCGGCTGGTGGTCAGTGAACAAGACAAGAAGTTGCGCATCGAGACGGCAGCTATACAGGAGGCGATTTAATTGAATACAGGTAATCAGGTGGCAATTATTCAAAAGGACATCACTGATGATGTTAATCGGAGCCTGACACGGTTGCAGGATGATGGGTTAATCTTGCCTCCGAATTACAATGCGAGCAACGCGTTAAAGAGCGCCTTCTTCAAGCTCCAGGAGGTTCAGGACAAGAATGGCAAGCCTGCGCTGGAGGTATGTACGCGGGAATCTGTCGCAAATGCACTGCTGGATATGGTTGTGCAAGGTCTAAGCCCGGCTAAGACACAATGTTACTTCATTGTGTATGGCAGCAAGCTTCAGCTTAATCGCTCCTATTTTGGGACACAGGCTGTTCTTAAACGTTTGTC
The DNA here is from genome assembly GCF_000517865.1 of Paenibacillus sp. FSL R7-269. Taxonomy (NCBI): domain Bacteria; kingdom Bacillati; phylum Bacillota; class Bacilli; order Caryophanales; family Paenibacillaceae; genus Paenibacillus; species Paenibacillus sp. FSL R7-269. The sequence continues at coordinate 86,373 of NZ_ASPS01000046.1, read as the reverse complement.
CAACATTAAGGATATCTGGGCAAATGTGATTTATAAGGGAGACATATTTGAGTATGAAGTGGCTGGCGGGCGTGAAAAATTGGTCAAGCACGAAACCAAATTTGAAAACAGGGACAATGAAATTCTAGGTGTATATGCCGTCGTGAAGTCGGTGGATGACGAAGAAATCCTTACCGTCATGACAAAAAAGGAAGTTGACGCATCATGGAGTCAGAGCAAAACAAGTCAATCTGTCCATAAAAAATTCCCACAAGAAATGGCAAAGCGGACTGTCATCAACCGTGCGGCCAAGGCTTACATCAACACCAGTGACGACAGCGATCTACTGGTCGATGCAATTAATAGATCTACTGAAAATGAGTACGAAGAGCGTGTTGATGTGACGCCTGAAGAAGTCAAAGCAGAGCATGCGAACAAAGAAATGATTGATATCAAGCCGGAGGCTGCTCCACCTAAGGGACAACCCCAAGCCGACACGAAGAGCGACTCTATCGACATTTCGAAGTTTGACCAAGAAATGGATTTTTAACGTGATCGACATCCAATGCCTCGGTTCCAGCAGCGCCGGAAACGCCTACCGTATATCGGACGGCCACACCGCGATCCTGCTGGAAGCCGGTTTTCCTTATAAGTCGATTCAGCGGGCGCTTCGCTTCCGGATGACAGATATAGCTGGCTGCCTTATTACACATGAGCACGGCGACCACAGTAGGGCGGCGGCGGACATCATGCGGGCAGGCATTCCGGTATACACCAGCCGGGGGACAGCTCAGGCACTTGGCCTGTCGGGGCATCGACTTCGGTCTGTGATGCCGCGGGAGCCTTTTGAGATTGGGAGTTGGACAGTTATGGGGTTTGATGTTGAACATGACGCTGCGGAGCCACTGGGCTGGCTATTGGCCAACCAGGATGGTGACAAGCTGGTGTTCCTGACTGACTCCTATTACTGCCGTTATAAGTTTTCCAGGCTTACGCACATCATGATCGAGTGCAATTATTCCATTGATATCGTTAACCGCCGGGTGCTGGCTGGGGAGCTTCATCCGTCTCAGAAGAAGCGGCTGCTCCGTTCTCATTTCAGTCTAGAACACGTTAAGGATTTTCTGAAAGCCAATGATACCCGGAATGTTGAGGAGATCTGGCTGCTGCACCTGTCTGACGGGAACAGCGACGCTGAACTGTTCCGCCGGGAGATCATGGAGCTCACCGGCACAATTGTCCGGGTAGCTGATCGATGAACGGCCCGCTGGGGGAACGCATTTGGGTCAGTATGGTCGGAGAAAGTATTTGGGCGCTTCGTTCGGACGAGGAAGCATTCAGGAAGGCCGTGGTGGAGTATTTTGCCCGTGCTCATCCTGGATTCAAGGTTATCCGGGCAAAGCATCCATTCATCTACATTCAAGACGAACGGGGGACAGGACAATGAGCAAGCCGCAGCAGATTGATTTGTTTGCCTTGCTTGATTCGAAGCCGAAACCGCCCGCCGCAGCCCAAAAGCCACTCCTGAACGGCATCTATTATGAACGGAGAACCGGCTTATTTGTCACCTATGTCCAGGGACGCCGGCACTTCGAAGTCAGTCTAGGCCGATGCCTTGGAGATAAGGCGTGGAAGGAAAAAACAATGAGGGAGCGTGCCATATGAGTAACACTTCAGAAATGAAAGAGAGTCCGAACATTAATTTGCAAACTGGTGAAATCACTGATTTTATGCTGGATAAGATGAAGGCTGCCACGGATCAAGGAGAAGAGTCAGTCTTGCATTTCTTGGCAGCTTCCGCTTATGTTGCGGGTTTCTGCATTGCTCTGGCAGCTTCTAAGCCAAGTGCAGTAGGGCCTCTTCTGACAAGGAGTATGGATGCTCTGACAAGCGGACTTCAATCAGGTCTGGAGTTCACTGAGATTCCGATCGAATTCATTAAGATCGTGCGTGACTAAATGAAATAGGCTGCTGCGGGAGGGGGGAATACATGTCCGAGACAGCCAGAGAACCATCCCTTTCCGGACTTCTGAATCAGTTTGAAGCGATTGGAGGCCCGGAAGAATTCGGGCCAGAAGGGTTTGTCATTGCTATTGCATTGTGGCGGAAATCCAGCAAATTAGGCTGGCCACAAACCTTTCACATGACCAATACAGAGCTTCAAGTGCAGACAGGAATCGCAACCCGTAAGACCTTGAATGTCTATCGTTCCAAGCTGGTAGAAGCCGGAATCATTGCATACGAACCGCCTCCCCGGGGGTCTTCAAGAGGAAGCTATACCATTCATTTTCAGCTTGTTGGATCACCAAAACCTGTAACCTCAGGTAACAGGTCGGAGGAAGTAGGGCAGGAAGTTGTAACCGTAGGGAACCACTTTGGGAACAACATTTCAGAAGTTGACCCTCAAGTTGTAACGTCAGGTTACTACTTTCCGAAAGCTGTAACCTCAGGGAACCACTTTCGGGACACTGTATTAAAAGATCTTATTACTACTACTTCTACTGACAATGAGTTTGCTGATGAGATTGATCAAGACAAGCCAGGAGATATGTTCGAGCTGTTAAATGCCTTTTGCAAATTGAATCACAGACTTGATATTCACATTTCCCCGCGTGAACGTGAAGCCATGGGTAAGATGGTCGCCGGAGGTACGCCTAACCCTTTTACCATCCGAACTATGGAGAGCCTGCTTCAGGCAAAGCGCGAACGTGAAGGTGAAAATTTTAAGTACCCGACCAGCTTTTTGTATTACGTGGACGGAATTGAGAAAGCCTGGCTTAACTCCCAAACTACCGGCCCGCCGATGGATGGAGTCGCCCCGGGAGATAAGCAAGCACCTCAGAAGCCTAAAAAGACGAAGCAGCAGCAAGAGATTGATGATCTGGACCGCTGGATCAGAGAGGAGGAGGCCCGTGAACAAGCTGGAGGTCGCTAAGCTGTACAAGGAAATCAAGAAGCGGTACGCCAATTTTGACGCCAGTCTTCAGGCGGTGGAGGAAGACCTGGGGATGCTCCGAGATATCCCCTACGATGTCGCTTATTCCAATGTCCGGCAACATATCATGACCAGTGATTTCCCGCCAAAAATATCGCAGATCCGCGGGCGACTCGGTGAGCAAATCGAGCGCGAGCGGATGAAGGAGTCTACTGCAGAGCATTTTGCTAATTTGGATTCCTGGAGCGCTGCGAGTAAGCCGCCGCCACCAGGTTACTGGGATGAAGTGAAACGAAGGATTAGGGGTGCAGCAGATGCTTGACCAGGAACAAATGCTCGAGCAAATGGGCATTCAGCCGCCGGTGGACCTGGAGGCAGAGCAGGCAGTCCTCGGAGCTGCGCTTTTGGATCAGACGGCATACGATGCTGCTGCCGACATCCTGCAGGGCGGGGAATTCAGCGACAAGGGTCACGCTCGGATTTTTAGGGCTATGCGGAAGCTGGCCGACGCTGAGCTGCCGATCGATATGGTCAGCTTGACTTCTCGGCTCAAGGATAGTGAGGAGCTCGAAAAGGTCGGAGGTGTGAGTTATCTCGCCCGGATGGCCGGCGCAGTTCCGACCATTGCCAATGCCGGGTATTATGCCGAGCGGGTTCTGGATATGTTCCTCCGGCGCCAGGCGATCGATACGGCCATGGGGCTGCTGCGCAACGCAGGCGAGGAACAGGATGTGAAGGGTTTCATTGCTATGGCGGAGCATGCTGTATCCAAACTCTCTGATCAGACAGTTCCCGTGCGTGAGTTCATCGGCATCAAAGATGCCTTGATGCAGGTCTGGGAAGAGGCGGAGCAGCGGTATAACGTACGTGATACTAACCGCGGGATCACAGGCATTGAGTCTGGGTTCGCGGATCTGGATAAAATGACTGCCGGTTTCCAAAAGAATGATTTGATCATCGTTGCAGCCCGGCCTTCCGTAGGGAAGACGGCTTTTGCTCTGAATATTGCTCAAAATGTGGCCGTCCGGGCCAAGGAGAGTGTGGCCATCTTCAGCTTGGAAATGTCAGCGTCTCAACTCGTGCAGCGTATGATCTGCGCAGAAGCTCAGATAGACGCCAGCCGCATGCGGACAGGACGTTTTGAAGAGGGCGATTGGGAAAAGATGGCCATCGCAATGGCGGGGTTATCTGAGTCTGATATCCATATCGATGATACTCCGGGGATCACGGTCAACGAGATCCGTGCGAAATGCCGCCGGCTCAAGAAGGAAAAGGGCCTTGGTATGATCGTCATCGACTACCTACAGCTTATCCAGGGCAGGGGGCAACGGGGAGTGAATCGGCAGGAAGAGGTTTCCCAGATCTCCCGGACACTGAAGCAGCTTGCACGGGAACTTGAAGTACCGGTGATTGCTTTGTCCCAGCTCAGCCGCGGCGTTGAGCAGCGCCAGGACAAACGCCCGATGATGAGTGACCTTCGTGAATCAGGCTCAATTGAACAGGATGCGGATATCGTGGCCTTCTTGTACCGCGACGATTACTACAACCAGGATGCCGAGAAAAAGAATATTATCGAAATCATTATTTCTAAACAGCGAAACGGCCCTGTTGGGACTGTGGAGCTGGTGTTCCTCAAAAATTTTAATAAGTTCGTCAATTACGAGCGGGCACATGCGGGGCAGCCGCAACCGCCTGGGAATGTGAAGGACATGAACAAGCGCAAATGGGCGTGAGGGAGGCAATCATGGGAGATCAGGAACAGTTTTACGGTTATTGCTTCCCGGAGCCGGGAGGCTGGCATACACCATCGGTGACGCTGAATACCCCGGATGAGATTTACCGCTATACGCAAGTCCAAGGTAGAACCGGTGTGTTCCGGGAAGTGCGGGTGACTGACGGTGATGACTCTATCGTCGTTCAGATGATCGATGGCCAGAAGAGTGGAAGCAGCTTAATAAGGGGGATGGAGCAGATGAAGCAGGGAAAGCGGCCGACCAGGAAGCAGAAAATAATGTTGGCCGGTCTTGATCGGGTTGACCCGAAAAGCTGGCTGATCGAGCGTGACACACCGGAAGAACTGATCTTGGTTAGTCGTAAGACGGGCAAGCCCAAGAAGATCAAAAAGGGTGTGTAATGAGCGGGCGCAATTACTGGCACGTGTATAACTGGCTACGCCGGCATTATATCGCCACTGGTGTAGCAGCAGAACGCATGGATCTCCTGGAAGAGTTCGCGGAGCTGGAATCCGGGGAGATCGACGAAGGCATCACAGAATTCGAGCTTGCGGTCGGCAAGCGGAAACGGGGGGCGGTACCGGATGACAAAGAGCACACGCAAGCCGATTGATCCGTTCTTCCAGCGGCGAAATTACTTCACCGTATGGGACGACGGCGGAAAGCTGGCGGGGACGGTGTTTGTATTGGATACATCGATGATGCCGCAGAACCAACGAGGAGGGAGACTGAATGAGCAAGTTCTTCGTGTACGAAGAGAAATGTCAACTGCAAAGGGGAAGAAAGATCAGATATGAACTAAACGAAATGGGATGTTGGATTTGCGTGAGCCATACAACGGACCCCGCAGGATATCCCGTTATAACTCGCAAGGGGAAATTTTACCGAATGAGCAGGTATATCTATGAATGTGAACACGGTGTCATCTCAAATGGATTGTTTGTTATGCATAAATGCGACAATCCAAACTGCATTAATCCTAAGCATTTAAGTATTGGAACTCCCAAACAAAACAGTATAGACATGGTGTTCAAGAATAGGCAAGCAAGGGGCATGAAAAATGGTGGTGGTGTTAAACTCAATGATCAGAAAGTTAGATCCATTAGAAAAGACAACCGCACTCTTCAAGAGATCGCTGACCATTATGGAGTATCAAAAAAACTGATTCTAAACGTCAAAAAGCACAGAAACTGGAGGCATATCATATGATCCAGTTTACTGTTTACGGAAATCCAGTCGCTCAAGGTAGGCCGAAGTTCAGCACTGCGGGGGGCTTTCCCCGGGCGTACGACCCGGCCAAGTCACGGGACTACAAAGACTATGTTCGGCTGGCTGCTCGGGAGTATGCGCCGGCTGCTCTGCTGGAGGGAGCATTGGGTATTGCCATCACAGCCTACCGTTCTACGCCTAAGAGTTTCAGCCAGAAGAAAGCGGCGGCTGCTGAACGCGGAGAGATCCTGCCAACAACCAAACCGGATGCTGACAACTACCTTAAAGGGGTTAAGGACGCGCTGAAGGGGATCATCTGGAAGGACGATAGCCAGGTTGTGGACGCGTTTGTGAAGAAGCGGTACAGCGCAAGGCCACGGATTGAAGTCAAAATTAAGCAACTCCAATAAAACCAGAGGGGATGGGATCAGAATGATTAAGGATTATGCGAAATTCAGTGCAACGGTAGCGAAGGGGATTAAGGTTGGTGACACGGAGGTAGAGATCAAGCTGCTGCTGCCGCTGAGAGTCATGCAGGAGAATTTCCTGTTCCTGAGCAGTAATCAGGGCGAGAAGATTAATGTCTTCATGGGAGATCCGCAGGCGGCCTTTGATTTCGGTGAAGAGGATGGGGAGATCTACCGGGAAGTAACCGGCCGCCGGGTGACCACTGATGCTTCTGGCGTTGTCGTTGATATTGAGCAGCGGGAAGATGGCGACCCTAACCAGGTCCTTCTGTTTGATCAAGAGGGCGAAGGTGGCACCTCAGGTGAAGGTTCTGAGGCAGGAGGGAGCAATGATGCCGATCATACAGAAGGGCAGCCAGAAGAGCAGCAGGAAGGGTCAGAGAACGAGCATGAACATGCGGATCAAGGCCAGGGCGAAAGTCTGGAACCAGAGTGGCTGAACGGTGAAGGTGGCGGCAACGGCGCTGAAGTTGAGAAAGGCGGATCTGCTGCTGGAGAGAATGCTGGTGAAGAGAACCAGGGCGAGGGGCAGAACCCCGAAGGAACTAACGCTCCTGAAGAGGTCAGCAAGGATGCCCTGGAATCGTTCATTTTGACCAACCGGCCCGTTTATGACGACATCGAGATTGACGGCACGCCGATTCTTTTCCCCGAGCTGCTGCAGGAGCGGCTGGAGCTCAACAAGACCTGGAAGGAGATCGCCCAGGAGAAGGAAGTAAGCCCATCGGTGCTGTCGGCCAAATGGGGCGCCTACAAGAAGCGGGTTGAACGGAAAATGATGAAGGGTGACGGGGGAGCAGCGTAAGCTGCTTCTTCTCTTACAGGAGGGTCTTATATGAAGGAGAAAATTCAATCGGCTTTGGTCAATTTGGAGCCGCAGCTGAAACGGGTATCGAAACTTATTCAGGATGCTGAGAATGATGGAATATATAGCAGTGAAAATCCGGATGACTTGTATCTCCGGGGGATGTTCTACCAGATTCAAGACAAGCTCGATGCTGCTCGTCGTCTGACCCGTCGAACGGTGGCGCCAATCCTGAAAGAGGGGGTTCTGCAAAAGCGTTCAGATGGGCGGTACGGCCTGCAGGGTGGGACTTACTTTACCAGTGGTGAATCTATTGAGTATTTGCTGACGGAGTCTGGAGAGGATGCCAGATGGGTGAGCTCAAGGGTTGAGCATAACGGGGAGGATTACTGCATCGTTGGCAGGAAGGGGCTCTCCCTTCAGGGGCTGCGGGTTCGGATTAAGGAGATCCCGTTATGGGATTGAAGGCAAAAGAACGGATGGAGTAAATCCCATCCGTTCAATCTTCAGTAAGTTTGAAATCTACAAGTTGCCTGCAATTTGGGCAGTTTGCTTCCATTGTGTAGGTCTTTTTCTCATTAAGAGTTAAAAAAGAAATTAATTGTACGGCGAGCCCTGGTAGCGAGATTCCAGCAAGCACAAGAGTAATTCGATTAATTATTACGGTGTTTGTAAGGACTTTTTCATCAAAAAAGGCTAAAAATATTAAAACACCTAATAAAGAGAGAAGTCCAAGTACTGCAAAAATAAATAATAATGAGTATACAATTTTAGCCCAACGCTTCATTTTTCTAAACGTCATTTTATCACCTCGAATCTAATACGGAGATTCAGGAGAATAGATTCAATATTATGGAAGGAGACCAGGCGGATGGATGAGCAGGAGCGCCGGCGCATATTTCAAAAAGTAAAATCGATGTCGAATCTGAAATTCTGGAATTGGATGAATTTCGTCCACTCCAGGGCCTATGCAAAGGCCCAGCAGCATTATGAAGAGGCGATGGGGATTATTCTGCAGCCGAAGCAGGCCGCTGCAGTAACAGCTAAGGCCAAGGAGATCCGGGAGTCCTGGGACGGCATGGCGACGATTACGATGGATGAGACTGAGGGTGCTGAGCTTAAGTCTGTGGGGGTGTAGGCAATGGGTAGAGCAAGAAACTGGACAAATGAGGAAGTGGAATACTTGCAAGACCGTTGGGGAGTAGTAAGTTTGAAATCTATTGCTATCCGGCTTGACCGCAGTATAGAAGCTATTAAGCTGAAGGCCAGTAAAATGGGGCTTAAGGATTGTCGCATGAATTTTGATGGTATCACAGTGAATCAATTATCTCTTGCTCTTGATAAATCATATAACCAGATCATTCGGTACTGGATTCCGCAGTATGGCTTCCCGGCAAGGCGGAAGATATTCGTCAGTAGCGCTCGGGTATTAGTAGTAGGCTACGATGATTTCTGGAAGTGGGCAGAGCAGCATAAAGAACTGATTAACCTGGCTAAGATGGACCCGAACCTACTTGGCGCTGAGCCGGCTTGGGCGAAAGTGAAACGCAGAGCAGACCTGATGCGGTCCCAAAAGACATATCAGGCGGTTGACTGGACGCCCGAGGAAGATCAGCGACTGGTTCAGGTGCTTGGAACTAAAGGAATGACCTATCCCGAAGTTGCCAAGTTGTTTGATCGTTCCGAGGCTGCTGTGAAGCGGCGGCTCCATGACCTCGGAGTTAAGGTGCGCCCGGTTAGGCTTGAGAATCATATTAAATACACCGCAGAGGACGTACAGATACTGCTGCGAATGGCGCAAGAAGGCTATAGCTATGAAACGATCGCTCAGGCTCTTGGAAAGAGCGCTTTAGGTGTACGTGGGAAGCTGGAGCGGATGGGATTTGATTTTAAACGCCGGCAGTTACGGGAGGAGAGCATCAAGTGATTAAGAAGTCTCTTACGAATCGGCAAGACGAGACGCTGCAACTCATAAAAGGCTTTATCGCTCAGAAGGGTTATGCTCCTTCAGTTACCGAAGTCGCGGATCTCCTGCAGCTGAAGTCTCGTTCCACGGCTCATTCGCTGGTTAAGCAATTAGTAAATAAAGGTTACCTGGAAAAGACGGATTTTGAGGTTAGGACGTTGCGGGTGGTGGGGCAGAAGGAAAGTGATTCGCTCGAGTCATATGAAGCATTGCGTGAAGAAAATGTGCGGCTGCTGCAGGAGAACATGGAGCTGCGGGAAAAGCTTGCGGGCTATACAAATCGATAATACAAAGACCCCCATATCCTTGGCCGGGGCGGGGGTCCTTCAGTTAAGCCATCCTCTTGACATTATAGCATAAAGGGGAGTAGGGGAATGGCTATGGTTTGGGGGCAGGATGAGCTTTTTCCAACAGCGAGTGAGACAGAGATCCAGCGGACAAAGTTTCTCCTCTGTAAATTTAAAAGCATGTTGTTGTTAATGAGTGATTACGAAAGGTATACGAAAGATATGCAACAAGTAGCAATTGATGGAGAAGTCGCACGACGGATTGATCAAGATGAGCTGCACGCTGACAAGTCTGCTAATGCTGTTATTCTACTAGAAAAACAACGTTGGGTATATGAGCAGTACCAACTCTATACCGTGTCTATTCGGAGGGCGACTGGTCTTATTCAGGACAAAGAAGCGCGCAATGCTATTCAACATAGGTATATTGAAGGACATTCTTTTAAAGAGACCATGATGTTTTTTCGACATGGTATGAGTGACAGCACAATTCGACGGAAGCTGAATGAAGGAACAGAAAGTGTTGCTAATACGCTGAAACTAATTGGTTTTTTTGAAAAAGATAAGGTTTAGTCTTTGGATGAGTATATAATAAGAAATCTATCCCTCAAAAAGGGAATAGATTTCTTATTATAAAATTCTTATACTACAAGTTCGTAGCTATAGGTTTCTGTATTGGGATTTAATGCATAAATAATGAAATTATGATTCCTATTGTTAATTGTTGCAACAGTTTGAACTTCTAATGTGGACGTCTCTAATGGAAGAATTTCATAATGCTCTTTTTCAAACTTAAATATCTTTATAATCTCGACCTTTCTAAAAATTTTATTCGCTCTGTCATAGCAATATAGTTTTGTATCTTTAGTAATAATTTTATGAAAACTATTTCTTATAGCTATTATAGCGGTCTGTCCTCTGGAGTTACCTTTATAAACTCGAAGCGGAAATATCCGCTTACATACGAGTTCTTCTTTTTCTATAGCCTTAATTAATAATTGACTTTCACAATATTCATAAACTAATGACGACATTATTTTAATAAAATTCAATATGGACTCAAATTGCTTTAATGTATATACCTCTACAAGTTGATATTGATGGGAAACTATATTTCTATTCTCTACTAAAACATTCAAGTAGGCTTCTACATATTCTATGACTTCATATCTAGTTTTTATATCCTTAAATATAGGGACAATTTGATTGTTTTTAAGGTCTTCTAATGCAGTTTCTAACTCCTTATGATTTTCGGTGTGTTTGGCGAATTCATTCTCATTAAACATAATTCTTTGGAAAAGCGATTTTAATTCTTTGAAGTTCAAATTATTTGAATAGCATAAATTTTCTGGAGTAATATTGAATTTATTCTCGTCAATACTATTCAAGAAAAGCTTGCGAGTGTAAGATTTCTCTTGAACATGTTGAAAGTAATTCACTAAAAAATTCTTATCAACTAAAATTTTTTTGTAATTTTCAAAATAACTAAACACTATTTTTTTTGAGAAATTTTCCCAAAATGTATAAATCTCAATAATTAAATTTTTATGTGATGACTTTTTAAATAAAGATGCATCTTTCCCATGTAGCGTTCCAAGTATATTACCATTAATTTTTATTATTTCTAAAATTTCCCCTATATCTTGAGAAAGGGCGTTATAGCTCATTAGTATTACCTCGTAAAAGCTTTTTTAGAATTGCCACACGTTCTTTAACATTACGTATTGATGTATATTTTCCGTTGAACACATCACTATTTTTGCTGATACATTTGAATTTTTCGGTAATCATAGTCGTAGGATTTAACTGCAATAATTTGGCCTCCAAACCTTCTTCCATTAACTCAGCACAACTTAACATTACCGTATCATATATCATTTTTTCACTCTTTTTAGAACTTCCCGAAGATTTAAACGCAGTTTCCCCGAATAAAAAGTTCACTATATTCAATGTGCTATTAAAAAGTTTTTCCAACACAATAATATTCTCTTCTGTGAAATCACGAGCTTTCTCTGCATATACATCTAAAATAGCAAAGGTGTTCTTCGCTAAATTATATTTGCAAGCGCTCTTGTAGGCAAAAAACCTAAGAACCAATTCACAATCTTCCATTCGACTATAGTTTTCACTCTCAAGCTCGCCCCAAAGAGTTCTGAAAATTTCTGATTCAGCCATCTTAATTAATCTTTCATTAAAATCACAGGAATACATTGCATTTCTTATTTCTTGTGGGGAAAGCTCTATTCCACCTGTATTTAATCTCTCAAAAACAAAACGCTTCATTAACTTCTCTTGTTGTTCATCATTAGCAGTTTCTTTCAGCAGAATTATCGCTGATAAATACCTTCTTTCAATAGCTAACTTTAGTTCATTGGGTAAATCTGAAAAGTATTTTTCATTTAATTCACCCCAGAGATCTAAGCCTTCGAGAGCAAATTTATTATCAAAAAATTCTAATATTGAAGTAACCCTTTGAAGTCCATCCATAACTTCATACCTGGAAAAATCGTATTCATAAAGAAAAATTGGTGGTATTGGAACATTAATTATAAAGCTTTCAATTAATCTTGACTTTCGTTTATTATCCCAGACTCTTCGTCGTTGATAATCAGGGTTTAAATTGTATGAATCAAAAATATTCTTTAAATTTGCTAAAGGATATCGGGCTTGTTCAGTAACAATTCGAACTTCACCCTTTCTATATTTTTCTACAATTTCTGTTTCATTATATTTTGTGGTTTTATCGCTTTTCATATTTGCAATCTTCAATACATCGTTATAGTTAAAACTCATAAATGCACCTCATCTTTTTTAATAAAATCACTTCATAATTATACCAATTCCTGCGAAGAATTGTTGAGAAAGATCGGATACTCTAATCCTAGTAATTAATGTGTGTGAATATTTTCGAGAAAAAATGACAAAGATTGATTGAATATTGACTCAAAGTTGAGTAACATATGATTGTTTTTCCGTGATAGTATGGGTTCGTGGAAATCAGGCGAGAGTGACACGCACGGCTGCACCTGCGGCACTTAACCGGGGCGTACCTCCTCTCGCTTTTCTATGAAAACATTTGAAGTAGCTTGAAGATCATGGCTATTGATGCACCACCAAAAAGCATCTTTAATATGAATGGCTTAAAAGCTTCGCTCACTCTATCCATAAAAATAGTCACCTCCATTATTTGTAGGACTAAAGTTCGACATTAAAAGAGGAAATTCCTTCCTTTGTGACGAATACAGACCTATACGACCATACTCACGGAGGGGTTTCAAGTGGCAAGAAGAAAGAGCAAGGCAAAGCAGGAAGAAGAGTTCTTTCAGGGATTGGCTGGCTTAGCAGCAATGGGATTAGCACTCGGAGGATACTATTTAACCAAAACCTTACAAGGTGCTATAGTTGGAGCAGCTGTCGGTGTGGCTGTTGTAATTGTATTGATGATTGTGATAGGGCAGAAGCGGGCTGAACGCTTAAAGAAATCTGGTATAGCTGAGATTGATAAAATGGAAGGTGTACAGTTTGAACAATATCTTGGCCACCTCTTCCGTTCTCAAGGATATAAAGCTGAAGTTACACAAGCAGCCGGTGATTACGGTGCTGATCTGGTATTATCAAAAGATGGGAAGCGGATTGTTGTCCAGGCTAAGCGGTACAGCAAGAATGTCGGTCTGAAGGCAGTACAGGAGGTTAGAGGGGCCGTTTCACATTATGGCGCTTCAGCTGCTTGGGTAGTAACGAATAGAGATTATACTGAGCAAGCCTATAAGCTTGCAAAGTCAAATAACGTGCGGCTTATTGGCCGAGAAGAGCTTATCGAAATGCTTCTCCAAATGAGAGAGAAGACGGTAGCTGCTAAAAAAGTCAATAATGCTAAAACGAGCGCTTAATTGAAATAGTGAGCAATATAAAGCATGACGTATAAATTGATGTACTCAAGCCTGTTATTCAATATTGGTGGCTTTGACTCTTATTTCGTTAGATCATTAAAATGGTCTTGTCCTCCTTTGTTACAAAGTCCGTAAAGATTTTAAGCAAAGAGCGCAGCGCATTTGCTGCGGATGCGGAGCGGACGCCACTGATCTGGCCTTGCTCAATGTACGGCGTAATTGTATATATATTCCGAAGTCGCTCATTATTGGGCGGCTTTTTTATATTGGGGGAATTATTTTGAAGAAGGAGCAAAAGCAACAGCGGTTAAAAGATCAGCCGAAGCAGCCGGCTAAATGTAAAGGTTGCATATGGGGGCGTTGGGAAGGAACAGCACAGTTTTGTAGCAGAGTGCAGTGCCAGAAGGAAAAACCTTCCTGAACGTCGAATAATGCATAGAAAAAGGAGGTTTATATATGTCGATTAATGAAACCGTAGAAAGGCATCTTCAATACCTTTCATTACGAAAAAATGCTTTTGAAAAAACTAAACACTTTTTTCAAAATTTATGTGAAGTCTACAATACTCAACTGTTTCTTTTAAATAATGAATTTCCGGAGTCTATTGTAAAACCGGATATCAACAAACTTAAATCATCATATAACTTCAAAATTAATGGTAATAGTTATAGCTTATCCCTTCTTGATGGAGCGGTGATGTTAAAGGAACCAGAAGAAATTTCTGAAGATTACAAGAATACAGAGCCAGTTGAAGCGATTGTGTCTGATAAAAATGTGAGCTGCTATATCTCCGGTTGTATTGTACTTACTATGCAAATTGAAAATCAGCATGCAACGCTGTTGAGAGTTTTTGTGAACAGTAGTAACGAAATTGCTTATGAGTATGGAATGGGTTGGAAAAGGAATTTATCTTTTTCGGAAATTCCTACAAAAGCAGAAGTGATTAATGAATTTTTTGTCCAGCCAATCCACTCAAGTCTAATGGAGATTAGAGAAACATGGGCGCCTTTTGAAAATATTAAGCTTTTAGATAATTTAAGTTCTTTGAATCCAAACAATAATACAATTGGGTTCCTTTAGCACCTTCGGGTGCTTTTTTTATCCCTATAAATGACCTTCTGTGAGCCGTTCTTAGACCATGTATTCAGGAACGTGTGTTTGTGTGGTGAAGGGAAGAAAAGGGCAGGATGGGCAAGTTCTCTCCTTCTCCTGCTAAGTTTCAGCCTACCCAAAGATGAAAAACCAACTCAACTCAATGGAGGCCTCACCCATGCTGCAGCCGATGCTCGATTTGCTGAGCAGCAATCCGGGCTTTTGTTTTTTATCTGCAGGCTTTCAGCGGATCGGTAGAAGTAAGCAGAGGGGGGCTACTACTTCTACAATATCTTACTTGACCAGTGTCAGGATATGTCGGATACTGGGAAAAGATCCAGGAGGAGAAGATTCCTCCCGTCAAAAATATAGGAGGGGGTATTGACTTGAATTGGAGGCACCGCGATTGGTTATGGACCCTTACTTGTATTTTGTTACTAGGGTGCAGTTTGTATGTAAATCACATTGAGTTCATGAGTTTTATTTCTTACATATCAACTTTTGTTTCCATTGCACTTGCAGCAGTAGCAATTTATATCTCAGTAAGAGAAGTAACGAAATCAGACAGAGTTAAAGAAGACATGAATATGATTTTAGGTGAGATGAAAGAAAAGATTGGCCAACTGGATAACAAGGTCAGTAGTATCGATATAAATGCGATTAATCAGAGGATTGTAACCGGCATTGATGAAGGAATTAATCAAATTAGGGAATCAATTGTAATTGAAATGACTCCTATAGGTAAAAAAGAAGATGAGATTATACCCTATATAAATGAGCAACTAAATAAGTTTTCAAATGATTTAAAGGCTAGTATAACGGTAAACAATAAGGAACTATCATCGGATGAGATGAGTCTCCCAACCAAGAAACAACAAATTGAGAGAACTATAGAGGAACTCGTAACTAAAAACCCAAAAATTTCTATTGGGAACATCAATAGAGAGTTACATTATCGTTATGGCATTATGATTGATGATCACGAAATGAATGGCATTTTAAGATATTATAGACGATAATATCTTGCACCTTTGGGTGCTTTTTCTTTTTGAAAGGGGAATTAACATGGACATCAGAATCATATCGATTGACCAGCTTAACGCAGCCGTCTATAACCCCCGCGTTGACCTTCAGCCTGGAGATCCGGAGTATGAGAAGCTTCGCCGCAGCCTGGACGAATTCGGGTACGTTGACCCGATCGTTTGGAATGAGCAGACCGGCAATATGGTCGGTGGCCATCAGCGGTACAAGGTGTTGGTCAATGAGCAGGGCTGTAAGGAGCTGGCCGTTTCTGTAGTCAACCTTGATCTAGAGCGGGAGCGACTGCTGAATCTGGCGCTGAACAAAGTGTCTGGCCACTGGGATGATGAAGCTTTGGCGCAACTGCTGAATGAGCTACAGGAAGGCGGGGCAGATCTGGCGCTGTCCGGTTTTGAGTCAGAAGAGATCGGTGAACTGATAGCTGAGTTTATAGACATCCCAGATATTGAGATGGATCAGTCAGTTGTTGAAGATGACTTCGACGTTCAGGGAGCACTTGATCGGATCGAAGAGCCTGAAACGCGTCGAGGTGATGTATGGCAGCTTGGCCGGCATATTCTTATGTGTGGCGATGCTACGAATGCTGAGGATGTTTCCAGGCTAATGGCCGGAGTCAAGGCGGATCTGGTAGTGACGGACCCTCCTTACAATGTCGCAGTAGAGAGCGATTCAGCTCGCCTGGCTGAAGCCGGAACCAGCTCAATAATGAACGACGACATGCCCGCAGAGGAGTTTGCGGGCTTTTTGCATGCTGTTTTCCAGAACTATATGACGGTGATGGAACCAACCGCAGCAATTTATATATTCCACCCGGCATTCTATCAAAGAGATTTCGAGAATGCGATGAATGCAGCTGATATTGTGCGTAGATCGCAATGTATCTGGGTGAAGAATTCTGCGAGTTTCGGATGGTCGCAGTATAGATTTCAGCATGAGCCGGTGTTTTATGCCCATATAAAAGGAAAGGCGCCTGCGTGGTATGGTGATCGGACTCAAACTACTATTTGGGATGTCTCCCGAGGGGATGTTTCGAAGTACCTACATCCGACTCAGAAACCGTTGGAGTTGTTGGCTATCCCTATCCAGAACAGTAGTCAGGGTGGGGATACAGTGGTCGACCTATTCGGGGGCAGCGGCTCCACCATGATGACCTGTGAGCAGCTTGACCGCTCCTGTAGGACAATGGAGCTGGACCCGGTTTTTTGTGATGTGATCAAGCGGAGATTCCTAGAATTGACTGGGATACAACCAATATTACTTTAATACACTGATCCAGTAGCAAAATATGCCAGGTAACAATATAGATAAATGATATACTGCTTATATAATGGATGTTACTGGAGGGTCTTCATTGTTATCCTGGATTCTTATTTGCTTATCTTTCAGTGTATATATTCTAGGATTTGTAGTAAACCCGATGCATGAACAAGTGTTCTCCAGATCTTCCCTAAATATCAGATGGTGGTTAAGTTCGGCCATTCTTCTTTGTTTAAGTATAAGTGTTATGGAAACGATAATTACTTCTGATCGTAGTTCAAAGTGGATAATTCCTAGTATAGTTTTTTCGATTGCGTTCCTTTGGAAATCATGGACTAAGAGATAATTGACTCCATTCAACTAAATCAAGAATAAAATAAACCGTTCCTTTGACCAAGGAGCGGTGTTTCTTTGCCCAAAAGTAAAGGAGGACGCGCGAACGTCCTCCCCGTCACCCAGGGTATCCCCCGGCTGAGACAGCGGCGCGCCACGCGTGGCATTTCCAGACATCCGCTGTCTCGTTTCCAAATATACACGGAAGCCGAGGGGAACGCAATGGGAACAAAAGATGAACTTTTATTGCAACATGAGCTTGAAATCATGGCCGGTATCCTCGAAAGCAAGGCGCAGTACCGGAAGATTGTTAAGGCTGGCATAGCCAAGTGGGTCAAGGACTTCCAGGATGGCCGGATTGAATTTAAGACGGTTGATGATCTACGGAAGCTGATTGAGATAGATATTGAGCTGCAGAAGGATGAGATTTAATGAATAAATATAAAAAAAGAGCCATTTAGCGGCTCTTTTTTGTTAGAAATCGATCTTTTATTTATATTTATTTATTAACCGGTTAGGTAGGGGAGATCACCCCCTTTCCTAACCGGTCAGACACTAAGGTCTGACCAACATGATTGTTACCCAAATTCCCCAAATTCCAAAGGAAATATAAGTCTCTTTCATGGTGGTCTACCTCCTGATTTAGTTATTGTGGAACAATCTTATTGTACCCAATAAAAGTAGGTTCTATACATTGATTTTCTTTGGGAGGTGGTGAATTTATGAATGGCCAGAGAGCGAAGTCCCGAGCGGGACAAGGCAAAGCAAATGTGGCTGGAGAGCGGCGGGATGATGAAGCTTAAGGACATCGCCTCTGCTCTTTCTATAGGTGAAACACAGGTCCGAAAGTGGAAGTCCCAGGACAAGTGGGTTGCTGACCTGAATAGTAACGTTACTAATGAAGCTAAAGGTAACGTTACTAATCGCGGCGCTCCCAAAGGGAACGAAAACGCAGTCGGTAACCGCGGCGGCGCTCCTCCGGGTAATCAAAATGCCAGGGGCAACAGCGGCGGGGCCGGCGGGCCACCCGGTAACAAGAAGGCGGTCACCACCGGTGAGCACGAAACCATCTGGCTCGATACTCTGACCGAAACCGAGCAGCAGCTCATCGATCAGGTGGACACTGATCCGATCATCCAGGCGAATGAATCTCTGTACCTCCTGACGATCCGGGAGCGCCGTATGATGCAGCGGATCAAAGCCCTGATGGATGGACTCTCTGAAACTGAGCGCAACGTCTTTTATGAGCTGAAGGCTATCAAGGAAGTGGCGACAATCCATGATGAGAAGACCGGCATCACGAAGAAGATCCCACATGCCCGTAATGAGATGATGGAATCCAAGATCGAGGAGAAAGGCTTCCGCAAGTTGGATGACATTGTGAAGCTTGAGGAAGCCCTAACTCGTATTCAGGATAAGAAAATCCGGGCCATTGAGCTTAAGAACCGACTGACCGATGATGAGAAGCGTATCCGCATTGAAACCATGGAGTATGAGCTGCAGATGCTGCGCGGTGGTGGCGGTAAGGAAGACTTCGAGGATGATGGCTTCATTGATGCGCTGAAGGGTATGGCGGCGGGAGTGTGGAGCGACGATGGGGAAGCTTAAACTCAAGCCGCCCGCGTTCAAGTGGTCTCCCTTTTCGCAGAAGCAGCTGAAGGTTCTGACCTGGTGGACGCCCGATAGCCCGCACCATGATAAGGATGCAATCATCTGTGACGGTTCGGTCCGGGCTGGCAAGACCGTCTGCATGTCGTTCTCTTTTATTGCTTGGGCGATGGACACCTTTCGGAGTGAACAATTCGGTATGTCTGGTAAGACCATCGGCGCGCTGAGACGTAACGTAATCGGTCCGCTAAAGCGCATGCTGACCAGCCGTGGGTATCACGTGCATGACAATCGATCTGAAAATGTACTGACCGTTACCCGGGGGCTGATCAGCAACCGGTTTTTCTTATTTGGCGGCCGAGATGAAAGCTCGCAGGATCTGATTGCGGGGATTACGCTGGCGGGAATGTTCTTCGATGAAGTGGCCCTGATGCCGAAGTCCTTCGTTGACCAGGCGACTGCTCGTTGTTCCGTTGATGGTGCGAAACTGTGGTTTAACTGCAACCCCGCTGGCCCGTATCATTGGTTCAAGATGGAGTGGCTCGATCAGTTGCAGAAGAAGCATGCGCTGCACTTGCACTTCACAATGGAGGACAACCTGTCTCTCTCCGAGCGGGTGCGCGAGCGGTACCGGCGCATGTACAGCGGGATTTTCTATCAGCGGTACATCCTGGGCCTGTGGGTCATGGCTGAAGGGGTTATCTTCTCGAAGTTCAATGACGCGGTCCATAAGAAGCCACGAGACTGGTTCCCGGCTAAGTATGACCGCAAGTTCCTTTGTATCGACTACGGGGCCAATAACCCGACAGCGTTCCTGAAATATGGAGTCCGCGGGAACATCTATTATGAGCTGGATGAGTATTATCACAACATCCGACGTAAGGGTGAGAAAACGAATGGTGAATATGCGGATGATCTGGAAGCCTTTCTTGACGGCGATGAGTATGCAATCTTCATCGACCCGTCAGCAAAGGCTTTTATTATTGAGCTGCAGAAGCGGGGCATTGCCAACATCCGGGCTGCTGTGAATACGGTGTTGGATGGCATTCAGACCGTGTCCAACCGGTTCCAGCGCAATGAATTGTATATCTGTGCTGATAACACCAATTCCCTTCAGGAGTTGGTGTCTTACGTGTGGGATGAAAAAGCCGCCGAGCGTGGCGAGGACAAGCCCATTAAGCAAAATGACCATACCTGTGATGCGCGCCGGTATGGAATCCATACGGATTATCTGCTGCAGCGTGTGAAGCAGCGGAAAAAGGACAGAGAGGAGCGATCAGATCATGGTGTGGGGTGGGTGTAAAGCATGAGCGGTGAAGCACAGTGGTTCCAGATATCAAAAGTAGAAGACCGGCATATCCCTTCCAGCGCGCAGCTGCCAGATAGCTTTGAAAACCTCTATGATGCGCATGGGCTGCTGCCATTCCCTATTGGCAATGATCCTGCTTCCTGCAAGCTGTTGGTGAAAAATAGCAACATCATCCCGCAGTGTATCGAGGCTTACAAACGGAACATTGCCGGTTATGGCATTGCGCTGGAGTACCTTCCAGGAGAGAGCGATGAGACAGCACTGGAAGAGTGGAACAAGGCTGACAAGTTTCTGGAGACCTGCAACCTGGAGGATACGCCGGATGAGATCATCAGCTCTCTCATTGAGGATATTGAGAGCAGTGGGAATGCAAATGTGGAGGTCGCCTGGCCTGCTGGCAGCGAGTTCCCTACACTGTACCGGATCAATCCGAAATTCGTTCGTTGTACCCGGGAGACGGATAAGGTGACCATCAAGCGGAAGCGCCTGATCCGGTCATCGAAGAAGGTTGAGGAGTTCTCGCAGGATATTTACGCTCGTAAGTATGCAATGAAGCGCGGGCAGTCGGTGGTGTGGTTCAGGTCGTTCGGAACGGAGGGTCAAGGTAATCAGATTATCCCCCTGAAGCTGGGCAATGACGGTCCATATGGTGAACCCCGCTGGTTTGGGAATGCGCCAGGCGTCGTCGGCAGCCGAGAGGCCGAGGAGCTCAACGTTTCCTACTTCAGCAATGGCCGCATGCTGTCCATGCTTCTCACAGTGACCAATGGCCGGCTGACTAAACAATCCATGGAGCTCCTGCGGAATGTTAAGGGGGCTCAGTCACAAGGCGGCATTCTCTACCTGGAAGCGATAGGGGAGGAGACCGGCGGGCCACTGGACGAGAAGGTCGAGAAGGTGACCATCAAGCTGGACAAGCTGAATGATCTGCTCCAGCAGGATGCTTTGTTCCTGGAATACGGGAAGGACAAGAAAGCCGATATCCTCTCCGCGTTCCGGTTGCCGCCGATTCTGGTTGGCCAGAGCTCTGACTACAACCGCGCTACGGCTCAGGCCGCGCTGCGCTTTGCAGAGGAGCAGGTCTTTGAGCCATACCGCAAGTGGATTATGGATGAGATTTTCAACAAACGGTTATTTCCGGCCATGGGTATCTTCCGAGTGCGGGCGACCCTGCGAGGACCGCGGATTATCGATCCGGAGGACCGGAAGGCGCTGCTGGAATTTATCGCAGACAACGGCATTATGCTGGTCCGGGATTTGATTCCAATCGCCGAGGAAGTGCTGGATACCACCATTGATGAATCCAAGTACAGTGCGGAATACCTCGACACACCAATAGCACAGCTATTGAACAGTCAGCCGGCTATAACCGTGCCTGAACCTGACTCCGATGTGAACGATCTAC
Organism: Paenibacillus sp. FSL R7-269; assembly: GCF_000517865.1. Lineage (NCBI taxonomy): Bacteria > Bacillati > Bacillota > Bacilli > Caryophanales > Paenibacillaceae > Paenibacillus > Paenibacillus sp. FSL R7-269. Next base: position 65,057 of record NZ_ASPS01000046.1, on the reverse strand, counting down.
AGGAACGTGTGGCTACCATTGCCAAACGTCTGCTGCGGCAGAGTCATGATGAGGTAACCGGCCATGTGTAAGGATTGCTGGGAACTCATCGCAAAAGCGGACGACACTGAGTTTCTGGACAGCCTGGAACTGACCCATGCCGAGCGGGCCGTACTGGAGGAGTTGTACAAGCAGGGTGAAACCCGGATAGTCGAGATCCTTGAGTTGCAGGGGAAGGCCCTGCATGATGCTATGGAGGAGCTGAGCGAGGAGCTGCTGATTGATATCGGAGAGCTGGGCAAGGTTCTACAGTCCGTACAGTCCGGTGATTTGTTCACTGTCCAGTTCGAGCAGGCGGTATACGATGCTTTCACACCACTGTATCACTTGGCTGGCGAGTCGGAGCTGACGGTGCTGAACACCGATAAGACCTGGTCTACAAAGAACAAGGCCGCATCTCGGTTCGCCAAGAAGCTGCAGAAGCTTGTTCCAGATATGAACGGCACCACTGCAGATGTCATGACTCGGGCCTTCCAAAAATCCATCAAGGAGGGGAAGACACCATCCGAGCGGGCGCTGCTGGTACGAGAGGTCAGTGCTGCGGCTGCCAAAGGTGATGCCGGCCCATTCAACATGGAGCGGGCTATTACCGTTTCCCGGACGATGAGCACGGCTGCTGCCAACGGCGGTAAGCTGGAGGGTTGGAAGCAGTCGGAGGTGGTATCCGGGAAGAAGTGGAGATCTTCCAAGGGGGACCGCACCCGTAAGACGCACCGGAAGGCGAACGGCCAGGTGCAACCGCTGGATAAGCCTTTTGAAGTCGGTAAGAGCAAGCTGATGTTTCCGGGAGATCCGTCTGGACGCGCTGAGGAGATCATCCGTTGCCGCTGCACGATGCAATCTGTGTTAACTTAACATGAGATTTTAATGATTTCAACTAGGCTTTTCTGTCCAAAAGCATTATGATCTTCAGTATCATAGTGAGTTGGAGGAATATGGATGGAGAGATTAGAACTATTAAAAAAAGAAATGCATTTTTTGGGGGTTGGAATAAGGAAAAATCCCAAAGGATATCTGGGGTTTCCAAAGGGAAAGTGGTTATTGCCTTGCTTCATTTTTCTAGAGCATGGAGATAGTCTCGAACTATGTGGGTCCCCACTCAGAGTAAAAGATTGGTTGATTAAAGAGGGAGGATCAATTAAAGTTTTTACTTCAAATAAAAAATATAGTTTATCGCGTAGAGAGGTTAGCCATATATATGGGCCATTCAAGTTTGAGCAGAGCAGATACCTTAAAATAAAGGACGCTATAAATTTGCTGAATGTTAGTGAAGTAACCTTAAGGAACAGTGTAGAGGTGATTGAAGATCGAGTATCTACTGTACATTTACAAATGAAGTTTGGACCATTATGTATTCTTCCTAGAGAAGAACAACAATTTAAAAGAATCATCGTAAAAGATATTTATCGGAATCATAGCGGGTATGGATGGGTTGCAACTAATAGTTACAAAGTAGATGAACAATGCGAAAAGGAAGAGGAGGATGAAATATTAATTAAGTTAAGTCGCTAACGCGGCTTTTTTTATTGGAAGGAGGTGAGAACAGAATATGACCTTTAAACTGAAAGACGCCAAGATTACGCACATCTCCTTGGTAGACAAGGGAGCCAACGGCGTTCCGTTTGCCATTATCAAGGACTCCGGGAAGAACGCCATTCACAAACAGGTCCAGATTGCCAAAATTGACGATGACAAGCGCATTGTCAAAGGCGTGGTGTACCAGCCGGATGTGGCCGATGCTCACGATGACCAAATGGATGAAGTCGAGATCGAGAAGGCAGCTCACCTCTTCATGGAGAAGCAGCACACCTACAATATCGATAAGCAGCATGATCTCGAAGCAGACAAAGGATTTGTCATTGAGTCGTACATTGCTCCTTGCGACATGACGCTTGGAGAGCAGCAGATCGCGAAGGGCTCCTGGGTGGCAGCCGTGAAAGTGACGGATGACGACACCTGGGAGGCCATCAAGGAAGGCGAGATCACCGGATTTAGCATGTGGGGTGTTGGGAAGCGGGAAGAGATCGAGGAGGAAGAGGAGGTATCCAAGGGGATTTTGAGCCGGATAGCCAAAGCGCTGGGCCTGAGTCTGATTGAAAAGGGGGCCGTCGCAGACAAATACCATAAGAACCGGAAGAACCGAGAATTTTGGGCGGCACAGGATGCCCTCAACTCGGTTCTTTTTAATTGGGACACCTGGCAGAGTGGCATGGAAACCGATCCGGAGACTATCCGGGAAGCCCTTCAGGACTTTGTTGATATTGCTGAAGATGTGCTGACTAAGGAAGACATCATCAAGGCCATCGGCACGCCGCCGGCGCAGATTTCCAAGGCCGGGAAGAAGATTTCCGCTGGGAACCTGAAACACGTCGACGATGCTATTGCAGCGTTGACTGAATTGAAAAATAAGACAGCTCCCGTACCAGAGGAGCCCGAGGAGGAAGAAGATTTGAAAGCTGAAGATATTGCCAAGGCAGTTACGGCCGCAATGGCCCCGATCGCAAAGCAGGTGGAAGGCCTGACGGCAGAGATTGCAGAGCTGAAGAAAGAGGAAGGTGTCGAAGGTGAGAAGCCTGCAGGTTCTACTGATACGGCTGCGACCGCAGAAGAGACTGCAATCACGGATGCCATTGCCAAAGCCCTGGCGCCGCTGACTGAGCAGATGCAGACACTGGCAGCAGATGTGCAACTGGTGAAAAACAGCCGCGGTGCGTCCGCGCAAGGTGACGAAGAAGAAATCAGCAAATCAGAAGGCGCCGTTAGTTTCGGACGTTTCCTGTAATCGAAGGAGGAATGCATACTATGAAAACAAACGGTATTATCACCAGATCCAGCATCCAGAAATCGACCATTGTAACCACGATGGACCAGAACGCCTTGAACTATGAGGAAGTCGAAGCCTTCACCGACATGGCGTATGAGGCGAATAGCTTCCTGAAAGGAATCCGTCATGAGAACCGGAAGAGCTCTAAAGGCACCATCGACAAGGTTGGTGTGCGTGGCCGGAACATGCGCAGTAAAAAAGAGAACATCATGGCGACTAATACTCCAGGATTGACCTTTCCGCAGATTCCATATTCGGTGGAACCGGTAGTGCTGCCTTTCGACATCACTGAAGAGTTTATCCGCCAGACGCAGCGGGTCCGCGGTCAAAATGCGGAAGATATCATCATGCGGAACATGGCCAACAATTACGGCGAGAATATGCAGGACATTGGCTTTAACGGGGATACGAATACACCTAACACAGACCCAGATTATGAATTCCTGACGATCAATGACGGCTGGCTGAAGCTGGCCAGAACAACGGGGCATTATCTGGATTGGAGTACACTTTCGGCCAAAGAGAAGACTGGGGTTTTGTTTGAGGTGGAGCGAGCGATCCCAACTCGGTACAGAGCCGGCGGCGTGTTCAAATATTTCATGCACCCGAACACCTTCAGCGAACGTCTGGAGATGCTGGCCGAGAAAGACACCAGCGCATCCATTCAACTGCAGATCATGGGTGGTGTGAAGAAGATCAACGCTTACGACGTTGAAGAGGTTTGGAGCATGCCAGAGGGTGCCATTCTCTTTACCTATCAACCGAACTTTGCAATGGTTCACACATATGATATGCAAATTAGAAAGACGACGGAAGGCAAGGAGGCAATCTGGACTGACAAGCGCTTCTACGCGATTCATTCCGATTTCGATGCCATCTTTGAAGAGCCGCAAGCTCTGGCCTATGTGGAAGGGGTGGAATTCTGATGCCGTACGTAACCTACCGGGGAAGTAATGCCTCCCTCCGGCTGCACAGTATCAGGTTTGAGCCGGCTAAGCCGGTACTGGTGGAGGATGAGGGTGCGCTGAAGCACTTGCGGGAGAACTCAGATTTTGAAATCCACGAGGATAAGATTATCCCATTGGAAGATCTGACTGTTTCCCAGCTGAAGGACAAGGCGAAGAAGGCAAGCATTGAAGGTTTTGTTGATATGAAGAAGCCGGAGCTGATCGCCGCCCTGAAGGCGCTGGAAGGCGGCGGTGTGCCGGATGCTGACAACGACACTCCTTAAGGAACGCAGCCGCGTCAGCGCCGTACAGGAGGCGACAGAAGCTCAGCTCGGGCAGTATATCGATGATGCTCAGACCCGGATTGAACTGTATCTGCCTGTACCCTTTCCTATCTTGGTAGACAAGCAGCTCATGCTCGCTTGGGTGAAGCTGGCCGAGTCCCTGGCCCTGCAGGACAGTGAGGAGTACCTGGCTTCGGTCGCCCGTGGCTATTCAGCAGAGAGTGACGGCGCCTGGACATATACACGGCAGGCGATAGAGGGGAAGACCACAGGGAATGCCGATGTGGACTCTATTCTCTTTCTCTGGGTCAAAAAGCAGCAGTCCGGGCCGGATGACGGGAACATCAAGGCTTATTTGTTATGAATCATCGCATGAATACCCCGCTGGCGGTTTACCGGGTTGGCCGCCAGCAGGATGCGGACAACCTTTTCAGTGATCGGAAGGCGGGGAAGGTCGCGGATCTGAAGTGTTTTGTTGTGAAGACGCAGACGGATGCTAAGTCAGAAACCACACCTGTCCTTTACATTGTAAAGAAGACAATCGGGGTTCCGAAAACAGCGGATGTCCGAATCAGCGACGAAGTGTTACTGTTCGGACGCAGGTATCTTGTAATTGACTCTAACCCACGTCGTTACTGGCGTGAACTGCTGGTGACTTGCGAGGTGAAAGGTAGTGAACATGCATGATTTTGACGGCTTGGCCAAGAAGTTCAAACGGCTGAGTGACGAAGGTGTGAATCAAATCCTCCGGAATATCGCGGAAGCCGTTGGCGAAACGCTGCTGAACCTTATTATCGATGAAATCGACAAGCAGGACCTTATCGACACCGGGACCATGTGGAACTCCTTTACCCGCGGTGAAGACGGCAATGTATGGGAGTGGGACGTAGACCGGAACAGTATCACGCTGGAGGTCGGGTCTAATCTGGGTACAAGCAGCAGTGACCCTGGCAAGCGCGGGTATCCTCGGCTGCTGAATGACGGTTACACCATCCACAAAGCCCATTTCGTTCCGGGGTATTGGGCAACGAACGGCACATTCGTTTATGACCCAGGAGCGAAGGGTGGATTTATGGCCAAGCCACGTTCATTCATCGGTCGGCATTACTTTGACATTGCAGTGAAGGAGTTGGAGGGCGGGATGAACGCGCTGATCATGAAGCGACTGGAGAAGGAGCTGGGGAGGATGCTGTCATGATGGATGTTGGGTTGAAAGCTTGGGCAGAACTCGTGCAGCGGATATATCCGGAGCTGCCTATTCTTCGGGACCGTTCCCTTTGGCTGGCTGGGCAGTTTGATCGTCCGAGTGTGTTCATCGAGACGGACCTTGTCTCTGATAAGGCGCACACCCCGCGGGCAGACCGGATCATAGAGGATGTGGGCCTGGTCTTTCACTATGACATCGATCGTAGCGGGGATGAGGACGCAGGAGAGCCGGTCCCCTTGGACTTATCTCCCTTCTTCCTGTACCTTCGTCAGCAGCGGTTCTGCGTGGTCTCGCAGCGCTTTGGGATTATGCTGGTGATTGAGGCTCCGCGCACGCGGCTGCTGAATGACCGGATGGAGGTTACCTTCAGATATTCGTACTTGTTGAATATTCCCAAGCCGGCCGCCGAAAAAATTAACATCTTTTATACTGAGTATGATGGAAAGGAGCATGAATCGTGAGCAATAACAATACCGGCCGGGGGCCGCGGCAGCAGCTGCCAAAGTCGGTCTCCACATCGTCTGAGGATTTGAACAAGCGGAGCAAGCAAGAATGGATTGAGAGCGCAGTGGTCTTGAAGCGGGAGCGCTTTGAGATTGCCGGCGCTCTTTTTGATTGCTGGGATGATGCCCTGCTCTCCCAGCAAGAAGTCACTCGTAAAGTGGAGGCCTATTTGAGCCTGACAACAAAGGAGGAAACAGTGAATGTCGATACAACGGAGTAGACCGGGCGCATATGTTGAGCTGCAGGCGATTGCGAAGTCGCGCGTTCTGTCGGTATCTGGCCGCGTGCTGGTGCCGTACCAAGCGGAGTGGGGCCTGCCGAATAAAGCCGTGGATATGGCGGATCAGCCGGAGCGGTTCAAGGAAAGCGGACTGCAGGTAGATGAGCTGGAGCTGGCGGCTGAGAGTGGCGCGACAGTAATCGGTTACCGGGTGACTAACGGTAGCGAGAAGGTCGCTGCTGCAGCGGTGGATGGCAGTTACACTATTGAAGCCCGGTATCCGGGTACGCGTGGGAACGACTTTGAGTATATGATTCGTGCTGCCCTGGTAGATTCCAGTAAGAAGGAAATTGTCATCCGGGACACCAAAGGCATCTTTGACACCGAGACATTTCTTGTAGCCGACAAGTCCGAAGCCGTTGAGCAACTGAAGAAATCCAATATGGTCCGGTTTAAAAGCACTGGTTCAACGGCTTGGGCAGATGTGGCCTACACGAAGCTGAACGGTGGAGTCACCGGTACCGCAGCCATTACTGCAGCAAACTGGAGCGGCGTCTTTAACCGGATTGACGGTCTGGTTTTTGACGTTGTGTATCTTCCTTCTGCGGAAGCTGCTGTCCAGGCAGCGGCCAAGCAGTGGCTGCTGGATCGCCGGACCAAGGCGCGCAAGCTGGCACAACTAGTTATTGCTGGTGCCGCTTCTGCAGACGACGACATCGAGATCCATAATACCCGCAGCCGTGCTGCAAATGCCCGCTTTATTATTAATTGCTCTCTGGCCGGTGAACATACCAACGGTAAGACCTATGACTCTCTTCGGTGGGCTGCGTGGGTGGCTGGGTTGGTCGCGGGCACGCCGGCGAATCGGTCCTTTACAGGTGTTAAGGTGCCAATGACACAGGCTAAGGTGGACTGGAGCCATTCGGAGGTATTGAAGGGTTTGTCCGAAGGAACCCTGATGGCCACGCGAGACGGTTACGACTACATTATCGAGTCTGCCGTCAATACGCTGACCACGCTGGGAGCTGGGGAGCGGGAGGACTTCGGGAAGATCCGCGTGTCGATGACAATCGACCAGATCTTGAACGACATCTACGCTGCCGGTAAAGCCAATAAGGCCAAGCTGGACAATGACAAGGACGGCCGAGGGCTGTTCATCGCTGCGGTCGTCAGCTATCTGAAGGTGCGGGCGCAGCAGAAGGCCATCGGTGATGAATTCACCTTTACCGAGCACCCGACAAAGGTGAGCGACGCAGATTACGCATACTTTTCCCTGTCGGCAAAGCCGCTCGATGCGATTGAAATCTTTAATATTGATTGGGAGGTGGCGTAATCCATGGAACGCGAGCTGATTGGCCGTAATTTATCTGTGCAGGATGATAACGGGGATTCAATTCAGACCATAAAAGAAGTAGAAGTTATCCTGAAGCCGGAGACGCTGGACATTATCCGTGCGCGGAAGATGTCCAAGACAAAGCAGATTGTGGGGTATGAAATTACGGTCAAACTGGTTATGTCGAAGCTGGAGTCGGCCCTTCGTTATCGCCTTCTGGCCGACTTCAAGGCGGGCAAGACTATGTTCTTGGACCGGATCACCGGTTCCCTCGAAGATATGCAAAGCGGGAATGTGGAGCGGGTGATGATCAGCGGTGTGCATATCCATGATGAAATGGATCTGCTCGTTGCCAAGATTGATGAGAACAACGGTATCGACATTACATTGTCTGGTACTGCTAATGACTTTGATTTCATAGAGCAGTTCCCAGCTTATATGGCATAAAGATGGTTGCTTCAGTGATTTAATCGGTTTATCATTTGATCATGGAAAAATAAGGGGTGAATCAATGAAATTACTGGACGGACTCTAGCTTCCCTGAAGGAGGTTAGAGCTGATTTGAGTAGAAGCATTAAGAAGACACCCGTATGTAAAGATCAGGCAAGTCGTTGGATCAAACGGCAGGCAAGCAAGGCCGTACGAAGATATCCTCATGACATTTCATTTGGAAAATCCTATAGAAAGATTTTTTCTTCTTGGGATATCAGTGATTGGCGGTTCTACACACCGTACAAACAGGCAGTTAATGAGTGGGAAACCACCCACAAGACTTGGCGTAAACAGGTGAGTTTTCAAGAAATGACTTTCCAATGGGCCAAGAGCTTTAAACGAAAATAGTAAAGGAGTCGTTGGCAGGGAAGCGCCAGCGACTTTTTTGCATTCTAATACAAAAATACTGGAGGTTTTTTGCATGAGTGATAAATTAGAAAAATATCTTTCCAAGGGCAAAACAGGTCGGAACGATGATACCATTACTGTACCAGCAGACGGAGAGGAATGGTCAGTACGCCGCCTGACTACCATCGAGGTACGCCGTGCCTATGAGCTGGCTTATGAAGAGAACGGCGATCCGAAAGAATCCTTCAACGAAATCGATGTGATGATCGTCAAGGCGACGGAGCACGAATTCGATTGGAACAACAAGGATTTGCTGCTGGCTTTCAACTGCATCAATAAGTATGAGCTGCCGCCGCGCATCCTGGACAACCCTGCTGATTATGCTGAGTTGAGCAAAGCAGTGACCAAGTTCCAGGAGACAAAGGATGCGTTGTTGAAAGAAGCAAAAAACTCATCAAGCAAGACGGAGAAGCAAGCTGGATAGCATCCTTTTGGATAAACCAGAAGCGGCTGCCAGCTGAGATCCTTCCGTATGAGGTAGATAAACAGCGGCAGTATTATTTCTGTCTTGCGGCCGGCATGGTCGCCGAAGAAGAAGCCAAGAGAGTTCTAAGAAAATGATATAGATCTTTATTTGCCTAAGTTAAATTTTGAAACAACAGAACCTTGGTCTAGATCCACAGTTAACCAATCAATTGTATCTGTCCCCCCAGATCCTGGATTATAAATCTGAAAAACAAAATTTTCATTTTCCATTTGAGAAAACTCAACATATGTAAGTTTATCGACGTAGCCGTGTTGAACTAAATTATCGGCTGCAAATGATTTAGCAAGTTCCAAAGCCTGTTGCTGTTCTAGGGAAAGTTCGTTTATATCATCTGCAACCAGGGGAGTGTAGTCATCAAGACAGGTGTCTCCAAGTATCTCGCAACTAATCTCTTGAGTAACTAGATTCACATGGTACCACTCCATGACTTCAGTTGTAGCTTTACTAGATTGTTTAACTATGTAATTCCCTTCATCATCAGTTCCAACTATATTTATAGACGAAATCCTTAATTGCTCTTGATTTAACTTGGAACTCACTAATTTTATTGCTTCGTCTTCACTCGAAATAGACTGGTTTTCTGAGGTGATATTAGAGTTGCTGGGATTTGCGTCAGAGCTAATCTGATTATTAATTTCTGATTCATCGCTAGTTCCAGGGGCTTCGCTTGATTCTGCCTTTATTTTAACGGTTGTCTCTATCCCTTTTGTTTCATTTTTGTTTGTATTTATTGAGTTGTTTGTAGAAACTTTACTTCTTTCATTATGAGAACAACCAATAAGAACCAAGAAAAATAATATTATCATTACTTTTTTCATAATGCTTCCCTTCAGTATTAAATTTATTAATAAGTTTTGCGTTATCTCTGATGAAATCCCTTAACGAACTTCACAATATGCTCATCCCAGTTATTCGTGAATTTGTTTAAATATCCTGCTTCGTAGATTTATATTTCGAATGCTTAAAAGACCTATATCTATAAATGCAAGGTGGTGAACAACCATAGCAGCGACAACAAAAGTGACGGTCCCGTTTGAAGCGAAGGACCTTATTTCTGGTGCTGTCCGGAATATGCGAAATGCACTCCGCGGGGCAACTGATGATTTATTCGACTTCCGCCGGGCTGCAGGTCAGATGGGGGATAACCTGGTATCTGACCTTCGTCGTTCCAGGAGTGCAGCGGATGATTTAGGCGGACGAATTGGTAACGCATCGGACGAGGCGCGCCGGCTGGGACGCGCGAACGTAGATGACATCTTTCGACGCGCTCGCTCTGGAGCCGACGATTTACGCCGTTCGGCATCCCGTGCAGATGATGAGATCCGCAGAATGGAAGACTCCCGGGTTCATCTCCGCGCCCAAGATGGAGTAAGCCCCGTGATTGATGGAATTTCAGGTAAGCTAACGACTTTGGCGGCAACGGCTGGAGCAATCCTCATTGGTGGTGGGATTAAGGATGCATTGTTCGGGAATGTCATGGATTACTATTCCGAAGCTTCCCGTAGTGCGGCCTTACTGCCCGCAGCTGCGCGCGATCGAGGTCTTCAAACTGTCAAAGATTTAAATGCTCAGGGAATTATTCCGTCACAGACGGAAGGGGCAAAGCAATTAGCCGATCTTGCTCCACTTGTTCGTGATAAATCGCAAACCAGTGAATTTTTGAGTGCTTCGTCAAAGATTCAATACATCCGGCCAGATGCCGGCTCTGAAGAGATTAATCGTGCGTTAGCACAATCTTCAGATACTTTCCGCGAAACATATGCTTCCGTAGCCGACAGCATGATGTATGCCTATAAGGAGGTAGGTGATCGGCAGCAGGACCTCTTCGATACATTTTGGGAGTATTCCGGATATTTTAAAAACACCGGTGCAAACTCCGGACAGATGGCCAACTTCTTGACCCAAAGCGTTAAGGAGGGGGCCTTCAATTTTGATAAGCCGGCGGATTTTATAAAAGAGACGTTCGGCGTGAAGGCTCTTGATGCTGGGGATATGGAGAAGTACTTCACTCTTCGTGGAGCTGGAAAGAATGATGCAGCGAAGCAAGCAGCGGCATTCACTGGTGACATCAATTCAGGGGATGCGCAGCGGGCGAAGGGTGCTCTGATGGCCTTAGTAGCTGACCTAGCCAGTCAAACGCAGAGTCAACTTAAGGCTTCACTTGTCTCACTTGGCTCGGCTACCGCAGAGGACAACGGGCTAGCTGTGATGAAAACCTTCCAAGTACCTTTTCAGCCGTCGCCCACCGGGATATCCGGAACGACAGAGAGAATGGTGCATGCTCAGCAGGCTGCTAATCCCATGCAAGATATCATTCAGACCCGTGCTCAGATCGATCAGCAAATGCAAGATTTAGGAGCGAATCTCTCCACGGCAGTTCTTCCCGCACTGCAAGAATTCAATACCCTAATCACGGAAAATAAAGATCAAATACAGGAATTGGGTTCGAAGATAGTTGATGTAGTAGGCAAAGCAACGAGTTTCTACAATGATAATTTCAAGACAATCAATAGTGGAATTGTTGGATTGGTTAAGGCTTTTGCTCTTTTCAAAGGAGCTCAACTTATTTATAAAGGGTACAGTAACACAAAAGGGACCTATGGAAAAATTAGAGAATGGGTTGGCAAAAAAAGAACAAATGACAGCGACCCTACTATTGAAGAGGTAGGAGCACCAACAAGACGCCGTCTTACCGCTCGTCGTGGTCGCTTTGGAAGAAGCGGCGATAGCATGGGAGGTCTCAACACCGTTTCATCTATGACCATTAATGCTAGTGTAGTATATCTTAATGAGAAAGGCGGGCTTGGTGGACAAGGCGGTGGACAAGGCGGTGGAAGGAGGAACCGGCGGGGAGGCAGAAGAGGGAATGGTCGCCGTGGAAGGTCTGGCGCTGGTGCGGGGGGACTAGGTGGAAATGCTGCACGTGGCAACCGTAATCCAAATGGATCAGTTTCAGCTCGGCGTCAGACACGATCTCCGGTTCCCCCAGACATTGATACACCAGATGTTGGGCAAAGGCGAACCGGCCGAGTCACTTATCGTAATTCCAGGCGACTACCTCCTGTACCTGATCCAATCCCGGATATCGTGCCAGCCAGAGGCGGCATCAGAAATTTGTTCAAGGGTGGGAAAAAAGCTCTAAAGGTTGCAGGAATTGCAGGTACCGTTGCTTCAGTCGGTTTATCGGGATATGACTTGTATCAGGCTTCTAAAGTTGATGGATTGAAATCCGGATTATCAAATACTGGCGGGTCAATGGCGGGAAGCTTGTTTGGAGGTTCTCTTGGTGGTTTAGTTGGATCGTTAGCTGGTCCACTTGGCACCGTTGCGGGTGCTGCTGCCGGCGGCTGGGTCGGTGAAAAGCTTGGCTCTATGGCCGACAATGCAGGGTGGACCAAGAAAGCTGTCGATGGCATATACGCTATCGGTGATTGGATAACAGGGAAAGATAAGAAGAAGGATGAGATCGCCACTGCTGCTGTCAAAGCACCGCCTGAAGCGAAAGTGACTTTCGGGAGCATGACTCCGCAGCAGGAGGAGAAGCTGAAGGCGACGTTCGGACGGTTCAGTGCAGATGTCGCAAAGAACGGGCTGCTGCCTGCCTTCAAGGGAGTGATAGAGAAGAGCGGAGTCTTGCAGGGTGTGGACAAGGTGAAGTCGGAGCTTTCCGGTGTATGGAAGAACACTGAATCCTCATCCGCCCAGAACAATATCGTTGCCGTGGGATCGGCGGCTAAAGGGACATCCGTTCAAGCTAAGCTTATGGGTAGTACTGCCAAAACCAGTACAGATGGTATTGTCGCGGGAGCCAGCGCTGCCGGAGTAGGTTTACTCGGAATTGGAACATCTGTGAAGACTGCTGCAGATGAAACCAAACAGCAGCTCCAATCAATCCAAACAGTGACCAGCCAGAGCCAGAGCTGGGGCAGTGGTATCATTACAGGCATCTCCCAGGGGATGCAGAGCAAGTTTCCAGAGCTGAAATCTACAGCAATGGGTGCAATGGGTATCTTGTCCACTCTGACCGGTACGGGAGCCAAGGTATCTTTTGGCGCTCCTGCATCATCCAGTGGCGGTGCCAAATACGCCAATGGCGGCGTCATAAATCGTCCTCATCTTGGGTTGGTGGGCGAAGCGGGGCCAGAAGCCATAATCCCGCTGTCTGCAGGCCGCCGACAGCGCGGGGTGGAGCTATGGGAGAAGGCCGGGGCAATGCTTGGAGTACGGGCATATGCAAACGGGGGAATCGTTGGTGCGCAACCGCTGCGGACTCATGCGCTTCAAGCCAAAACCTTCATTGATGATAATAACGATAACATTGGATATGGTGCCGGTTACGCGGAAGGCATTCATGGTTCGCTTGATCAGGTTAAGCGCCAGGGGGCGCGACGCTATGCCAAGGCCATGAGTAAAGCGAGCAGCCTCACGGATTCCTATAAGATCCGCGCAACGGGTCACCGCTTACGTAGACAGGCTTCCAAGATGCGGAGATTTGCTAAAGGTTCAAAACTTCTCGGGAAAATAGTCCGACCGGTTGGTTATGCTATGGACGCCTGGGACGTCCTTTTCGCGGGCAAAGGGAAGAAAGGACGACAACTAGCCAAAGTAGTTGGCGGTATTGGAGGCGGTATGGCAGGTGGTGCGGCGACTGGCGCTTTACTCGGAACCTTCCTTATGCCAGGAGTCGGTACCGCTGTCGGCGGGGCGATCGGTGGCCTAGTGGGTACGATCGGCGGTGAAAAGTTGGCCACGAAGATTTTCGACGGCATATCGGGATTTTTTCGCCGTCGGAAGAAGCGTAAGAAGAAATATGCTGATGGCGGCTTAATCAGTTCCCCACACATGGGACTTGTCGGTGAAGCTGGTCCCGAAATGATCATCCCATTATCCAGGCAGCGGAGCCAACGGGGCAGAGCTTTATGGGAGCAAGCCGGCAACTTGCTAGGCGTGAGGCCATATGCAAACGGTGGGGCGGTAGGCATGAGGTCCAGCGGTGTTCCGGTGGCGAAGACACTGGCGCAGACGCCCGCATCGACTCGCAACATTGTAATAGAGAATATCAATATCGATTTTGGCGAACTGGCCAAGGGAATCACCAATTTTGCTGAATTTGCAAAGATGCTAACCAGCTCGCAGGGGCGGGCGCTATTCCGGAAGATTTTCGGCGAGGAATTGTACAAAGCTCTGGAAAGCGGGGGATAAGCATGTTGACCATGATTCGAGACAAAAACCGATTCACCTTCCCGATTACCCCGGCGGAGATTCAGATCACAAGCAGCAACGAAATAGATTCCTTCACGGTGATTACCGGGGAGGAGAAGACCAGTAAGAGACTCACTTCGAAGCTGAAGCGGGTCTCTTTTTCTGTCATCTTCCCGCGGCGCTGGAATGATCTGTGGGAGAAGGGGAAGGAAACCATCACCTACAAATCTCCAGAACAGGCATGGAAGCTGATGGAGGAATGGAAGGCTAAGCCGGTTGTGATCAACTTCGAGTCACTGTTCTCGCAGACCATGTGGTTTGAATCGATGGAGGCCACCTATAAGGATGGCCAGGCAAACTTGCATATCGCCTTCACCTTCGTGGAGTTCGATCCGGTCAAAATTGTTTCTTACTCTAATACCCAGCAGTTATTGAAACCAGGTGTGATAATCACCAAATCATCCAAGAGCCGCCCGAATACTACCGGACAGACGGACAAAAAGAACCAAAACAAGAAGAGTGATAAGCAGAAGAAGGCTGAAGCAAAGGCGGCTGCCGACAATGCGAAAGGTAATTTCGATTACTTGTCTCAAAAGGAAAGGATTTTGGATAAAACCTCTACTCAAAAGTGAGGAGTGTAGATGGACAATTTTGCAGTTTTATATGGGAAGGAAAGCAACCGTATTTTACTGACGGATGCAATTGTCGAGCTAGCCTGGTCTTCAGCGAGGGATGAAATCGCTCGTAGTATGACCGTGCGGGTGCGGGATGCTGCAGACGTTAAGATAGCCGGTCTGTTGATGTGTTTTTCACAGCAGTTATCAGGGGTTGGAGTGCTTCATCACAAAAACCAGTTCTTCTACGGACCGATTATCAAATATGAGCAAAATGAATTTTCTCGGGAGTGGGAAATCGATGCCCGGGAGATCGGCTGGTATTTGTCTAAAAACAAAGGTGTCCGTCCTTATCTTAAAGGGGAAGCTGGCGCGGAGCTACAGCGCTACATCAAGACTACTGGCATTGATTTCCGCTGTCCCGCTTTTGGTTTTAAACTGGACGAACGGTATGGAACGATTTCACACTCAGAACTCATCCTGGATGTGTTGCAAAAAGCATATGAGCGCAGCGGCTACCGGTATCACATCGATGTCGTCCGGACGGATTCGGGATTTTACCTGCAGGTGGTCCGCGAAGGCACAAATAGCCGGGTACCGGTGTTTATCCCCGAACAGATGGAATCCAGCACGGCGGGCTACAGCATTGAGGAAACCTATACGGTGGTTACTGCTCAAAAGTACAAGGATGATAAGCTGGCTTCCTCTGTCACCAAAACAGCAGCCGGCGCCGTGCAAGCTATGGGGCGGATGGAAGAAATTATTGAGGTTGAGGAAGATGAGGACCCAGCCACGATTGCTACGCAACGCCTGAAGGCTCTGTCGCAGGCGAAGCAGATTAAGAAGATTACCGTCAAGCATGAGGACAATACACTTGCAGGCCTGCGTGCCGGTTGGATGGTGCTGATCAAAACGGATCACACCTCAAAATGGATTGTAGAGAGTGCCGAATCAAGTTTTAAAAATGGAATGTATACTGTGAAGCTGGAACTGGAAAGGAGGGAGTAACCGTGCTGAATGATGCGCTGAAGCTGCTGAAGGAGAAGACAGCTAGTCACATCGATGCCCGGGACACGGAGCGAGCCACTCTACTCAATTGGCCAGCTGATCCAAGGATACGGGTAGATGAGGACCCGGAGCCATATACCGCGGACAAGCTGGTCTTTGCAGAGTATCTTCAGGAGCGGCGTATCGATGCGGTATTTGAGGTTAAGCAGCCGGAGGCTTCCACATATACGGGAGTCCTGCTGCTTCCCAGCCCTCTACAGGCAGGTGACCGGCTCATCGTTTCCCGGTTGACCGGACAGCGCTATTACGTTCTTGGAAAGGATGTGGGCAGCAGTGGCGGATGATAGTTTGTTTCCTGTTCTGGATTTGACAGACCTCGATGGCATAGAGTTGACGGAATCCGTCGTCTCTGCGACTAAGTGGACGTACGTCATCGATTATCGCAATCGGCGCGCCGTGTTTGATGATGCTGGTCATCCTACAAAGACCCGCACGTATCCAGAGTACTTGGTGCAGACAGCGCTGAAAATTCTTAATACAGAGCGTTTTCGCTATGTGGTGTATGGGGAAGGAATCGGCGTCGAACGGTCCGAGTGGTACGGATGGGAGGACGTAGAAATCAAGCGTGACATGGAGGAGGCCCTGATGGCCCATGCGGAGATCCAGCGGGCCGAAGTAAGGTCGATGCATCGGTCAGGGCAGGAGATGCTGCTGAACATATCGTTATCGGGCTTAGCCGGCAATGCTGAACTGGAGGAGGCGATCAGCACATGACTATTAAACTATCGGATTTGCCAACTCTGCCGAATATGCCGATCCTTCAGGAGACACCAGAGGACATCTACCGTCGCTGGGTTAATCGTGCCATTGCCTTGGCGCAGGAGCGTGGCCTGCCTCCCCCGCCGATGGATGAAGGCGAATACTTTTATGACCTGTGGTACCCTTTGGCTATTGAGATTGCGGAGCAGCAGGCTTTATGGACATACGGGTTTCTTCAGGGATTTCCCATCTGGGCGGATTCGGAGTATTTGGATGGCCACGGTTGGGCAGCTGGGGTGACCAGAAAAGAAGGGGAGGACGATGACACGTTGCGGCTCCGGATGCTGGAGCGTGCTGCAACAGAAGTAGGCAGCGGACGCCGTAAGGATTATGAGACTTGGGCAAAGGAGATGGAGGGGATAGGTTCCGCTATAGCCAGGGAGAAAGAGAGGAACGAAAATTCAATTGATCTTTATCTCACGGATCTGACTGGCCAACCGATTACTGAAACATTCGCGGAGACGGTAAAGTCCTGGATGTGGGAGGAACGGCGAATCGCAGGTCATGATTTAGAGGTACATCCTGCACCGGTATTTGTTGTAGTGGTGAAAGCTCATCTTCTCACAGTCGAGGGCGCTGATCTAAATGAAATGGCTGAAGGTATCCAGGAGCGGGTAAAGGCATACGCGAGCGAGCGAACTAAATTGGCTTACAACTATGTAGGCTCGCTGCTGCTTGTGACCGGAGTAGAGGATTATGAAAACTATACTCTCAACGGAATGGAGGAAGATGTCGAGATGACGCCTTCCTCCATTCCGCGAGTTGAGGTGGTTTTATCGTGATCCCTGAACGGTACCGTGGCATGTTGCCGGCCTATTGGTATGAGATAGATATGGCCGAGCGACACTTTTCTGTCATGGAGGATGAAATGGTGCTCCGGGAACAGAAAATTGACGAGCTCGGTAACCAATTCATTCTCCCGCGGGCGACATGGTCCTTATGGATATGGGAGTGGATATATTTCAGACGCAAAGTGAATGGGTCTGATAGCTTCCGAAGAGAAGCCATTCGCCAAAAGCGTTGGGGAAACAGCCCATTCCGGATCCCAGTGTTACGCGATCTTGCAAACCAGCACGGAAAGCTGCTGGAGATTAAAGAAGACTTCGTAAGCAAAGGTATTGAATTTCAGTTTTCAACAGAAGGGACCGTTGATCAGGAATCTTTAAAGCGAAATTTTGAATACATTCGGCCTGTTCATATTCGATCTATGGCAGTGAGTTTCAAGGCGCCAGATTGGAGCAGCGGAATAGAGATATCCGAGCAATATTCGGCTATCTCTTACCCGTTCCAGGCCTTCGCCAGCAACACGCTCTATTGCGGCGTTCCATACGACGGTCCGAAGGTGGTCATTCTTCCGAAGTCGCCGGTATATGCAGGAGGGGAACGGATCGCGCAGGCCTTTGAACGGGTCCTGCAGGCAGCGTTCCCAGTCACTGGCGCACTGTACGCTGGAGGACTGGCCGCACCGGTGACCGTTATCCCGGTTAACCAGGCAGTCACCTATTCCGGCGGGGAGCAGATCGCCGCAACGTACAGCACTAAACAGCAGGCAGCCTTCAAGCTGACCGGCACAATTAACACAGGAACGGAGGTTACATGATGGCATTAACGACGAGCGCCCATAATAAGACAAAAGCCTGGTTCCAGGGCATGATCGCTTACGGCACATATACAATCGGCAGCACAGTTACCCAAATGCCGATTTATTCGCTAACGCTGACCGGCGACGTAATCACGCTGGAATTTTACCTGGCCGAGACGGTCGCCGGAACTATTACTAAATTCCAGGTGATCGACAAAGACGGCGCGGTATGGGACGACCAGCCGGACAGCGTGGTAAAGCCCGCGCTTAACGGGCTACTGATAACTTTTAAGTACACACTCACAAGAGTATAGGGGGATAAGGAATGACATACACGAAAACCGCCTGGAAAGATCATATTGTAGACGGCAGCGGGGCCGTAGTGCAGCAGGGAACACCCCTGAATGCGCAGAACATGAATCACCTGGAGGAAGGCGTAGCCGATGCGGCCGCCTTTACTGCTGGAGAACTAGGCGCAGCGACAGCCTACAGCGGTGTGCTTAATCATACGCCTGCCATAGGCTACGGGATCGCGGTAACAGCAGCGGTGCATGGTCGCGGTTCGTTTGGTGTACCCGCGCCAGCTCAATACGGTAGTTTTAACCGGTTTGGATACACTGATTTTCATGCTCTTATTGCGGGCGCAGTACATGAATTTACGGGCGTAAGTCCTTCAGCCCCAACGAACAATACCCAGGTTTTAGATCCTGCACCTACAGAAGGTTCCCGCGACGATTTATTTTTCGCAGAAGTGTGGAAAGATCAAGATACACAGGAATGGAAACGCCGGCTGCGTGTCGTAAGCGGGGTTGATTTTTCTGTGAATACAGAAGGTTTACCACAGGCCTACAATGAGGGGTATAACAAGCAAACAGCGGTTACACCGCAAGGCGGCGGAACTGCTCCTATTCTTTGGTCAGCCTTGTCGTATTATCAGCATTTTTCCAGAGCAACGAATGCAGATTCTCGTATACCTAAGAAACTTTCGGGAGCACTAGCTCAAGATTCGGGACTTTATA
This sequence comes from Paenibacillus sp. FSL R7-269, assembly GCF_000517865.1. NCBI lineage: Bacteria > Bacillati > Bacillota > Bacilli > Caryophanales > Paenibacillaceae > Paenibacillus > Paenibacillus sp. FSL R7-269. The sequence goes on along the minus strand of NZ_ASPS01000046.1, from coordinate 46,068 downwards.
TAGCGGGGGATGGGTCTTCAATCAGTAAAGCTACTTTGAAAACTTACGATGGGTATGTCTATGCGATACCTCTGGCGAAGATAGCCCGGAGAAATTCGGGGGGCTACAGCGCTAATAACCCTAACGGCGCGAAGGACGTTAAGGTAGTTGCTTTCCCGGCTTCCGGTTTTAATATAGAAACGGGGAAAACGAAGAATGTAACCCTGACTGCAGCAGATTATGCGCTGGTCGCTGTAGGTGAAGAATATTACCACGCTTCTTATGCGGTATCAGCTTACCGGTATAAAATCATTTCAAAGAACGGGTCTAACCAAGTCACGGTTATGTCCACCGGAACGGGAACCGTTGACAGTATCGGTATCGGTGTAATTATGTCGGATCGCCCAGACAGTCTATATTCAAATATCATAGCTGAAAGAGATATCACGGACCTGCGGCATAAGACATACCTGGTATCACCGGCATATGAGCAGCTGCTGATCGACGGCATGGACCAGGTACTGCGAGGGGCTTCCCAGGTCGAACGGAAGACGGCCATGCGGAAGACTTATGTAGGTGTCCGCAAGACACCGATGGATGCTAATCACGTTTTCTATGCTTCCTTTGACGGTAGTACAACGCCTGAGTTAGGCGGGAATCCGGGTCTAACCGGCGGTACTTTTATTCCTGGGTTCACCGGCGGCGCTTATAAGAAACCTATAAGCGTGGGTACAGAAGTTGCGCTCACACTGAATTCTGAGGGTTCTTTTGAAGCCTGGACCGACTTTAATTTATTGACAGGCGGATCAGACTATTTTATGGGCGCGGGTACGTCTGGAGGAAGCCAATTCGCGGTGTACTGCCGTTCAGCAAATACCACGGTTACGTTTACTATTTTGGATTCAGCAGGCAATGAGCTATCCGGTGGCTATACTGCACAGGTTACCCGGCCTACGGGCCGCCATCACATACGCGCCACGTTTAAATCGGGGCAACCGTTAAAGCTCTATATTGACGGAAAATTAAGAGGGACCAGCGCCGCTAATTACAACAATGAAGTAACAGTAACACAATTCCGTTTAGGTGACCGCGTAGGTGGTGGAAGAACTACCGCTGTCACATTGGAAGACGTAGCTGTAAGTAATATCGACCGGGGCGCGACCTTCGCCACACTGCCCGCAGACTTTATCCAGGGCTATGCGGACATTACCCCGGCGCTTAACTTCCAGCGCCGGATCAACTCCGACGCCCAGACTTCCCAAAAGACCTACGCGTCGGCCAAGGTGCAGAACCAAACGCAGGAACGCGGGATCACGGTCACCAAGGGAACCGGCGTAAATACCGCAGCCTGGGAAGCGGGCGATAAAATCAAGGTGCGGGGCTTAGCCGGTGAAATTGTGGGCGGCATTATTGACGCTGATACAGCCTTGGCCCGTGTGTTAAATGTCAATGCAACCGCCACGGTGCTAACCCTGGATGATGTAAGTAAGATCGCGGTGAATGACACGATTATCGTTAGTGTCATTACAGACCTTAAGGACGGTTGGGGAACGCGAACCGTAAGCGCAGTAGACACAACGAATAAGACTATTACGTTGGCTACAGCATTAGGCGCTAGTGCGGTAACGTCTACCGTTCCGATTGTCATTTATGAGACTACCGCCAGCACTTCCAGCCCTGTAGTTCGCGCAATCATTGCAGGCACTTCGACAGCGGTCACCGGAACCTGGGCGAACCTGGGTACGAATGAAGCCGAATTAACCCTGGGAACCCTGCCGGGCGGCCTGGCAGCGCAGGAAATCGTAATCGAATACAGCCTTAACATGCCGGTAGGCCAGGGCAGTCTATATCAAATATATGCGGCAACCTTAAGCGGTGAAGTTAATGGGAAGAAGTTAAAACTGGGTAACGTAGCCATTACAGACGACTTTTCCGGGAAGGTAACAGGCAGCACAACAATTAACCCGAACAAAGCCTACAGCGCTGTAGGTAGTACATTCGCCACACCGTCGGCCCCGGGTACGGAATTAGCGCAAGCTGATTACGATGCTATTAAATCCCCGGATGCTTCTCTGAAAGTAGTCACAACAAACGTAAGCGGGCAGCAGGCGCAAATGGTAATATCCTGTGATATTATCCGGGCTTATGAAGACAAGTACGGAAAGATTCCAGGAGCGTATACAACCGCCGAGAAGGTAGCCTGGCTTAAGGCGGGGAATCTCCGGCAAGTTACGGCTAACATTAGTGTATACGGAACTGGACCGAGCGGCGCACACGCATTATTCTACTTCTGGACACCAGCAAATTCTGGGGCAATACCGAATGACGCCTGGCGTACAGGTGAAGCAAAAGGGAATAGTGCTGCCAGCATTGCCGTTGTAACTCATGTTACTGATTCCACTAATCCGGTATACCATACTAACCCGGGTAACCAGATAGACAGTAACGGCTTTATTCATTTCCTAGCCTGCGCGGATGCTTCGGACGGCGTAATACCGTCGGTGCTGTATGTGGACTATTTCAGTATCGACTTAAACGTCCCAGCAAAAACAGGATACGATACCCTGGTCCCGGAAAACCCGCGCCGGGATAACGGCCTGGCGGGCGTACTGTATGTCCGCAAAACGACCCGAGAAGTAGAAAGCCTGTTCTGGGGTAACGACGAGGATAACGGCATCGTCATTTACGGGGATTACCTGCCTTCGCAGGAATTCGCCAGCCAGGCGTCGGCTACGCTGGCCGGTGCTACTAACATCCTGACCAGTATCCAGGGCTTTATTACCACGGCGGGTACGAATGCTGGGACGGATGGCGGCATAAATAATTACTTGAATGCTATTAGCCGGTTACTGGGTCCCGGGGATGATCTAAATTACAAAGTCGATCCGCAAAGCTTAATCGGTACGTTGACCTTCAATAGTGCTGGAGGAGCCACGCCCCAGCTGCGGTTCTTCGCTGCAGATACTGCCCTGGTAACGGGGCGTGTAGATGCCCAGTACACCGATGGCATTCCTGCCTGGGCAGCTAAAGCAGCGGAATTTTTATCCGGCTGGCCGGTCCTGCAACAGTATAACGGTGAACTGGTGCTACGGGTTGCGCTGCGGAAACGGTCACAGCTGGCCAGCGTAGGTATCGGGGGCGGCACAGTCCATGTATTCTTCCGGCTGCCTGGTCGCCCACTTGTCAAAATCTAAGGAGGATTGCCACACATGGATAACGTAGTATTCAGCCGCCAGGATCACACCGTTACCGGGCTTAACCGCCCGGCCGGTCCTGCGGAATATAGCCTTTCGCTGCCGTTCCCGATCGCCATAACTAAACTGCAGCCCTGGGTCAATGGGGAAAAGCAGAAGACAAACGACGGAGGGCAGTTACTGTACTACAGCAAGCCGATCCTGGAGGAAGACGGCAGCGAAACCGTGAACGAAGTCACTACCGACCGGATCGCCACCGCCTGGGAAGAAGTCACCCAGGAATATACCCTGGTCAATGACGACGGCAGCAAGACCCCAGTAAGCAACACGACCCAGATTGCTACGGAGTGGGAGGACCTGGAACCGGTCCTGATTCCAAACGTCCAACAGTACCAGGTCACCTTCGCGGAGCAGCCGAGCCTGTTCACGTACCAAGAACTGCAGGCCGCAAAACTCTCCGGCATTAAGAAGGCTTACCAGGGTTTGGTCCTGGTCTATTATGACGAAGAATTCGCCCTGGAGAGCTTCGCGGTAGAGCTGGCCGACCATGCGGCGAACCTGGGAGACGGACTGCTGGCCATCCATCCCGGCGGCCAGTGCCGGACGGTTAAACTGTTGCTGGGCAAGTCGGCTGGACTGATCCGGCTGTATCTGGAAGCCCAGGAAGGTATCACGGTCGAGATCGGGGCCACGGCTGCGAATCTGATCGCAGTCGTAGACGGCCAGGTCAAGCTGGCCACGGCGTCGGATTCCGTGTATTTGCGCTTCACGAATACAGCCGAGAGTTACCGAGAGGTTTACGCCTTCGGATTATTGGCATAGAGCAGGCAGCGCCCAATGAGGCGTTTTTATTTTGCCCTCAGATTGTGTTTTACGGTCTGGGGGCTACTTATTTATAGGGGGGAATTATGTGGAGCTTACAACGGTTACAGCAATAGTCGCAGCAGTAAGTGGAGTAGTACTTGGGTGGGTAACCCGGACATCTGCTTTTAAAAAGGATGTGGCCCAGGAGGCCGGCAGTGGTGCTGCATTGCGTACAGACGTCGAGTACATCAAGCGTGGTGTGGATGATATTCGGGCAGATGTTCGAGTGCAGGGACAGCGTACTGATGTGCTGTCCGAACGAGTGACACGGGTGGAGGAATCGGCAAAGCAGGCCCATCTACGTATCAGTGAGATCCACAAACAAAGGAGTGAAGTGTAATGGAATGGAACGCCGTATCGAGCTTTATCAAGCCAGAGTTGCTGCTGGTGCTTGTTGTCTGCTGGGTGATCGGATATATCCTTAAACAGACGCCTCGAGTGCCGGATTGGACTATTATTTACATCGTGACGCTGATTGCTATTGTTGTGGTTTGTCTGATGCTGGGGTTGTCACCGGATAGCGTACTGCAGGGCATCCTATGTGGTGCTGTGGCGGTTTATGGTAACCAACTGGTTAAGCAGACGTGCAAGGGGGCGGGGGAGTGATGGGGCTAACAATGGAGCAAGTCAAAGCTAAGTCTGCCGCCCGCCTGGTTGGGCTGCATCCTGTCGTTAAGTCTGCTGCGGAGGCGCTGATCGTACGCAGTTATGCTTGTGGGGTGCCCATCCTGATTACGCAGGGGCTGCGAACGATAGCCGAGCAGGACGCCCTGTATGCGCAGGGCCGCACAAGGCCTGGGGCCATTGTGACGAATGCGCGCGGCGGAGAGAGTTATCATAATTACGGGCTGGCGGTGGATTTTGCGCTGCTGCTCCCTAATGGTTCTAGTGTTTCCTGGGATATGACAAGGGACGTGGACCAGGACGGCACTCCGGATTGGCGGGAGGTGGTGCAGCAGTCGAAGGCGATCGGCTTTGAATGGGGCGGAGACTGGACGAGCTTCAAGGACTACCCGCACTTGCAAATGGTTTTCGGACTGACCACGGCACAGCTCCGGGCAGGCAAAGAACCGACAGCAGCAAAAATTAAGGCGGCTTATGCTGTCATCGATAGACTACAAGAGGAGGTTCAAGAGGATATGAGTAAAATTGCGGAACTGGAATCACAGGTGAAGGAGCTTGTGACGACCGTGGCCGGGTTGATTAAGAGCAAAGACGTGCTCAAGGACCAGGCTATTCAGCAGGCAGGGGAGATCAAGGAGTTGAGTGCCTTACTGCTGGAGTTGACCAACACCAACCCGCCGGCGTGGTCCGTGGACGCGCTGAAGGCTTTTGCAAATACACCTTCAGTTCTTAACGGCAAGCCGGTCATTGATACGCCGGACAAGGCCACGTACACCGAGGCGCGGCTTATTACGATTCTGTACCGGCTGGGCTTAGCGGGAATCCAGAAGGGAGCAAAGTAATAATGAAGAGAAATGGCGGAATTATGGTATGTGGGTATCCTTGACCGCAGCCGTGCTGCTGTGTGCACAGACGGTCGGGGTGATCTTCGGGCTACAGTTGGCCCCGGAGCGAGGTTACGGCGGCCGTTAATGCGGTCCTAGGCATTATGGTAGTTCCGGGATCGTAAATCAATCCGGAAGCTGGCAAGGAATACACAGACAAGGAGTAGATCTATCTATCTGCCCACTGGCTTTGGCTGGTGGGCTTTTTTATCGTTTACATAAGGATAATTTAGCCATAAAATTGAATTATAAAGGAACTGCGAAATGGAGGGACTTCATGTCAGTATTAGATGAACTTAATGAGAAGAATGAGTACCCAATTATGTTTATCGGTTCGGGTATCTCAAGAAGGTATTTAGAAGGTTTTCCAGGATGGGGAGATTTACTTGAATATTTCTGGAATCAGTTGGGACAAGACAGGGAGTTTTATGCTTATTTAAATGAACTTAGAGAGAGTATTGATGCCGAAAACCCTGGCATGGATGAAGACGATCTAAATTATTATACTAATATTCATTCAGGTTCCGAGATCGAGCGTTTGTTTAACGAATTATTTTACAAAGGTAGAATAGAAATTGATAGTTTCACACAAAAGCAAGCATATCAAATGAAATTATCACCATTCAAAAAAGCAGTGTCTGATTTTTTTAGTAGATATTCAGTAAAGGACGACAGGTTGAAGGAAGTTGAAACCTTTCAAAAGGCATTGAATAAAGCGCAAGTAATCTTAACAACAAACTATGATTGTTTTATTGAAGATTCATTTCAAAAGATAAATGGGAATGGAATTAAAAAATTCATTGGACAAAAAGGTTTCTTTGAACAAACTTTCGATTGGGCAGAACTTTATAAATTACACGGTTGCTGTCAAGAACCTGACACTATAACTATTTCGAGTAGTGATTATGAGAGATTTGAAAAGAATTCTATACTAATTAGCGCAAAAATTATATCTATGCTAATTCATTCTCCCATAATTTTTTTGGGATACTCATTGACTGACATGAATATAAGGAAAATCATTAAAGATTTTTCGTCTTCTTTAAACCCAACTGATATTACTCGTATGGCATCGAGGATTATAATAGTTGAGTGGGAGCAGGGACAGCAGGATTTGGTAGAACATCGAGTATTTGATAAAACTCTTAACTGTGAGTATACAGTGGTTAAAACGGATAACTATGATTTATTCTATAGTAAATTATTAGAGATAAATCAAGGTGTTTCACCACTGGAAGTTAGAAAGTTCCAACATTTAATAAAAGAATTGATTATTGATAGTGGAAGAAAAGGCAGTCTGCAATCGATACTTATTGCACCTGAAGATATTGATGAATTATTACCAAGAATAGGTGATGGGAACTTAGTCGTAGCCTTAGGTGACACAACTTATATTTTCAGAATGCCTGATCTGATAACATATTTAGACGATTATATTTTTGAAAGAGATGAAATTCCTACTGATATTGCATTAAGGTTTGTTGCGAATTGTAATCGTAGTTCACGTATTCCTTTTTTAGATCTTATTTCAAAAATCGAAAACATTGATCGTACTCCGCTAAATCCAAGTGAAAAAGAACGCATTAAGCAAAGAATTGAATCATTTGATGTTGTCGACAATATAATTAACTCCGTCCCTATGTACTATAAGATTGAATTTGAAAGTCTACACAACATAAAATCAAAAGAGTACAAAGAAGACAAGGAAATGGAGATCTTATCATATAACGCAAAGAGGGTAAGTTATACGGAGCTTGATGAGTATATCAAAAATAAGGTATCGACCATAAAAAGAGAGGGGATCGTTAAGCCGTCAACAGCAATGCGTAGGTTGTTAATGATTTATGATTTCCTAAGACAAAATGAAAGAGGTTAGCGCCGAACCCATTTAATCAGGTTGCCACTAACCCCCATCCATATCCATGCCCTAATAATACCATCTTTATACAATAAGATAAATGGGCAAATAGTGTTATTTTTATTGCTACTAAGGGTGTATATTTCTAATATTCAACATAATTATCGAGATAAAGAAAATTATCAATTTCAATTAACAATACAGCCACGCTGTACCCCACAATAATGGTGGGGTTTTTCTAGTATCAGGAAAATTTCTTTATCGTTACATACATAAAAAACCGTCCCCAACCGAGGACGGTTCATTAATTCGTTTCACCTTCAACCCGCAACCTGATCACCCGTGAAATACTCTCCACATCCACATAAGGCACCCAGACCGGCCCCTCAATCGTATTGATCTTTACTCGATCAGGATCTGCTGATGCCTCCGCAATGCCTTTTATCTTTTCCCCGTCCAGGAGCCATACTACAATCATTTCCTGTTTTACTGCCGCAGTCTTAATGCTTTGTTTAAGCTTTTTATCCATTATTACACCCCGGAGCTTTTCTGATTATTATACCTTCGCCTGATCACATAAGGAAAATTTTCCTTACCCACATATACATAACATTTCGTATGATTTATTCTATACTCATGAATAATGAAACTTATCAGTATAGAGATACTTACTTTACCGTAGGGAATCCAGTGATTCTGTGGGTCGCCGTATTTGTTCTGTTGTTGCTAATATTTGTTTTGGTCCTATTAATCAAGAAATATCGGAAGAAGAGGAAGTGAGGTTGCATTAGTACTACATATAAAGTCCTGGAGAGCGATACAGACTTCATGATTGCGGCCATGTCACAAACGCCAGTATCCGTCTGGCACCAATACAATGATTATCCAGAAGGGAAAATCCATGATTATGGTGGGATAGTAGAAGGGTATCATCCGGGCATGGTTAAGATCGCCGGGAAGTGGTTTAGAAGAAATCGATTTGAATTTAGAGCATACATAAAATAACCCGCCGGGCTTATGCCTGACGGGTTATTTTGATTTTTAATTTTGCGAACTCCCTGAAAACTGTTGGTAATTTTTCATTCCATCAAATTCCCAAGGGAAAAATCTATTAATTGACAATGCAGTTTGTTCCCAGTCTTCCTTAGCACATTTAGAAATGTTGTCCTGAATATATTTATTAATGATTTTTAAGTTGAATTCAGGAACCACCAAAAATCCCCGGCAAACTATAAATGGTCTTGTTTTAAGAAAGTCCGCAATTCCTTGTGCAGTTCCAACGGTTGCATAGAATTGATCAGAACCAGCTACGTCTGTTGGTCCAATGTCCAAAACTAAGGATAAGCAGAAATCTCCTGACACTTCTCCTTCAGCAAAAAGATGAACATCCTTTAATTCTGGTGTCACTGCCATAATAAACTCCTTTCAGTTTTACCATCCCGATCCACCTGAAGATCTCATCGTAATGTTAACGTGGTAATTTGAATCTCTATCAGCATTACTATATCCCGGACGAGAGAACTTTTCAAAATTCGCTTGATAAATCCCTGAGGCTTTAGTTGATACTCTAACACGTTTTAGTCTGTTTTGACTTAAATAGTAGGTGCCATTTGTTTGATACGATAGGCTAAATCCTGATCCGCAAAATATACGTGCAGCTTCCAAAACTAAATTTTCTTCTAGTGTTCCTGCTGTATAACCATCATTTCCATAAGCTGAATTAGCAAGTTCAGCTAAAGTAAATCCAGTCATCCAACTGCTACCACCACCACTATGATCATGATCATCAGCATAGGAACTAGTCGTTGCTAAAGGTGAAAGGAAAAGTAAAAAACCGAGCATAATAATCGACATTTTGGCAAAAATAGACTTTTTCAAGATAATTCCTCCTAGAAGTTTAGTAGTTTCAAGGAGGATTATGTCATTAATTGTATTTAAAATAAATAGAACCTTTGTATCATATATATTACAATATAAGATATAAAATTACAAAAAAATTACTATTGCTCATTATTCGACAGCATTCAACAAACTGCATTTATGAATTTTTACATTATCAAATAGAGAAAACTTGTATTATATAGAGTATCTATGGAATAAGACTGTGATTGGATTTACACCGACTATGCGCTTTCGGTGACCTCACAAAAAATGCCCCGGAGACCTTCACCGGGGCAGGCAATAATGTTATTCTTCAAATAGTTCATCCATTAAGTCATCAATTTCTCTTTTACGGGAAGCTGTATCCTTTGCATCAACAGTGATTGTATCCCCGTCAAAAATCAGGGTATCTCCAGGCTTAATCTCCGCAGGCAATTCTGACCGTAGCATATCCTCTGTTTCTCTATCGAATTCTATGACAGCATATTCACCTTCAAACCGATCTATGATTCCTTTTCTCACTTCCCAGCCCCCTTGGTTGTCGTGAAGGTGATTTTATTACCGTCACTTATTGCGGTAATTGTACCCTTTTGATCGGTACGCAAAACAGAGGCATTTGCATTCTTAAGCCGGGATAGAATCCCCGAATCAGGATGGCCGTAATTATTCTTTCCTACGCTGATCACAGCATAGCTAGGCTTAACTGCATCCAAAAATGGCTTACTGGTTGAGCTGTTGGAGCCATGATGCCCGACCTTTAATACATCGGCCCGTAAGCTCGTACCATCCGCAAGCATGTCGCTCTCTGAGGCCTTTTCAGCATCCCCGGTAAAGAGGAAGGAGTTGCTTTTAAACGTGACCTTTAGGACAGCACTCCAATCATTCAGGTTGTCACCATAGGTGTTCACCGGGGCGAGGAATGAAGCATCTACGCCCTGGAGCGGGATTTTAACCCCTTTGCCGACTGCCTTGATCGTCCGTCCTTCATTTTTGACAGCCGTCAAGAAATCTTTATAGGTCTGTGTTGTATGCGAAACCTTAGGGGCATAGACGGATTTTACATCCAGCGCCTTAAGTACATCATCCAGCCCGCCAATATGATCGGCATCGGGATGAGTGGCGACCATAGCGTCTAACGTTGTGACACCGAGAGTTTTCAAATATTTGACTACATCGGCGCCCTGGCTGTTGTTGCCTCCATCAATAAGGACGTATTGGTTACTTGGCGTCCGGATCAAAGTAGAGTCACCTTGACCAACGTCAAGGAAATAGACCTGGAGTGTGCCGGCTGCTTGTTTCTTGGGCATTACGATTGCTGCCGGTGCCGGTGTGGCAGCCGGTTTGCTTGTTGGCTTGGCAGTTGGTTTTGTTGTAGCCTTTACGGTTGGTTTTTTAGTGGCAGCCGGTGCTGACTTAGATCCACCACCATTGTGATAATGGTACTCCCCGTTTTTAAGTCCCCATTTAGCACAATTGGTTCTGCAATAATGTCCCCCGTCTGAGTCCGTTCTTCCGGGATGTGCATTGGCGATAACAGGGAGCAAAATCAGTAAAACCGACATAATCATTGATAAAGCAATTCTTTTCTTCATAAAATCCCCCCAGAGTTGTTCTGGAAGTAGTCTATCAGAATAAGGGAATATTTACTACGAAAAAGCGAAACTTTGCTGGCAGATATGCTCGCAAGGCTTCGCTTTATATTTTGTCCACAGTATGTTGATAACTTATCAGTATCACAAAAACCTAGATAGGAGTCCATCTAATATAAAATGGCAGCGATCAGGAAATAGTGTCAGTACCATATTGCCTTAGATGGGTCGTTGTCAACGGGGCATTCGAATAGTGCACTGGACATGCTCAGCCGCCTGGAGACTATGGTGCTCAGCGCTGCTGATCTGCCGGTAACCGTCGTCCGTCAGCAGATCAGCTCAGCGATCGATATATTCGTGCATCTGTCGCGGCTGCGTGACTGTTCACGCCGGGTGATGGAGATCAGTGAGGTTGCTGGAATCCGCAGCGGTGAAGTCATCCTAAATCCTCTGTATGAGTTTCGGGAATCGGGCGAACAGGATGGCAGGGTGCAAGGGAAGCTTGAGGTCAGCGGCAACCCGCTTCTGCATGCAGACAAGCTGCGGATGGCCGGAATCCATGATTATCCGCTCAAGCAGTATGAGAGTAGAAGCTTTGCGAAGGAGGCGAGTGTACCTTGAATGTCATGAAGAAGATAGACCGGCATCCCCCTGTAAGGCGAAGCAAGGGGTTCATGAAGAGGACACCGCCCATACTGCCGCTTAGTACATCTCCAGGGGGCGAGCAGGTGCTGCTGCCGGATTATACTGTATACGAGCTTACCTCCCTGCAAAGAATGCTGGTTATTCTGGGTGCCGGAGCCGTGTTGTTCGGTATTGGTTACCTGTTCTATCACCGGCTGATCCTGGCGGCACTGCTTGTCCCCGGAAGCGCATATGGGCCGCGGCTGCTGCGCAAATATCTGCTGCAGCGCCGCCGGGCTGCGCTGAATCTGCAATTCAAGCAAATGCTGTTCTCGCTCTCTTCGTCGCTCTCGGCCGGACGTTCGGTGGAGAATGCCTTCCGCGAGGCCGTGCAGGATCTGAGGATGCTTGACCCGGAGGGCGCAAGTGACATGATCTCCGAGCTGAATATCATCTGTGCCCGGATGGAGAACGGGGAGCCAATTGAAGATGCGCTGTATGAATTCAGCAAAAGAGCAGGAATGGAGGATGTGGAGCGCTTCGCAGATGTGTTCATGGTCTGCAAGCGTACGGGCGGTGATCTGGTTGAGATCGTACGCCGCACATCCTCGATCATCGGTGAGAAGCTGGATATCCAGCAGGATATAGCAGTCAGTATAGCCCAGAAGAAATTTGAGGCGAAGGCGCTGCTGGTCTCTCCGCTGATGATGGTGATGTTCATGAGTCTGAGCGCCGGAGACTATATGCAGCCAATGTATACTGGTGCAGGAATAGCGGTGTCTACACTGGCGCTGATTGCACTGTTCCTCTGTTACCTCTGGACTAATAAGATCATGGATATTCCTCTGTAAAGGAGGGTGAGTGAAGGGATGTCATTGATCTGCGGTGCGATTCTGCTTCTGCTCGCAGCAGGCTGGCTCATTCTGAGGATGAGATGCGGCAGCCGTTATGCTGCTCTGCGGGAGCTGCCCATGGAAGGCCTGCGGCTGCGGCGGCTGGGAGAGCCTCTATTGTTACTTGTAGAGAGGGCCAGAATTTCCAGTTATCTCCCTTCCGTGATGTTCAGAATACAACGTTCGCTACAGCGGATCCATGGTATGCGCTACAGTGCAGAACGGACCCTGCTGTTCATGGGGGAGATGCTTAGCTACAGCTGGCTGCTTGCCGCAGGCGGAAGTGCACTGACAATGCTTACGGGAGAGCAGGCGGGAATAATCCTCGGGGGGCTCTTGGCAGTTGCACTCCCGGTGGCGATGGTTAGCGATCTGCACAAAAAGGTACGTGTACGGGAGCAGAATATTATGCTGGAGCTTCCTGAGCTGCTGAACAGTATTGTTCTGCTGGTAGGCGCGGGTGAGACAGTTCAGCGGGCGATTGTCCGCTGTGTGAACAGCCGTCAAGGGGACAGCACCCATCCGCTCTACGCTGAATTAATGAAGATGACGGCTGAATGGGACGGCGGTTACTCCTTCCAGCAGGCGTTCGAGAACTTCAGCAAGCGCTGTGCCGTGCAGGAGGTCTCCATCTTCACAACTACAGTGCTGCTTAATTACCGCAGAGGCGGGGCCGACTTTGTTCTGTCACTGCGGGATCTGTCACGAATGCTCTGGGAGAAGCGGAAGGCGATCAGCCGCATACGCGGCGAACAGGCATCGTCGAAGCTGGTTTTTCCGATGGTGGTTATCTTCTTGATTGTGATTGTGCTGGTGGGAACACCGGCGATTATGATGTTAAAAATGTAGGAGGTAGAGGCGTATGTTAACACAGATGGCAGAAGGAGCAAAAAGCTTTTGGAAAGATGAGGAGGGGCTGGGGACGCTGGAGATGATTCTGATCATCGCTGTACTGATTGCGGTCGTTCTGGTATTCCGTGAGGAGATTGTGAAGGTGGTTAAGGATTTGATCGGCACGGCCGGAGATAAGAGTCAGGAAGTCTTTGAGTGATTCCGCTGCGTGAGGATGACGGGAGCTTCACTATCGAGGCTTCACTTCTGCTGCCGATGCTTATGGGGATTACGATGGTGCTGCTGTTCTTCTCCCTGTACAGCTATCAGAAGTCGATGCTGCTGCAGATTGCCTCAGCTACTGCGGAGCGGGCTGCTTATAACTGGGAGAATAGTAACCGGGCGGTAAGCGGAGAATTCCAGACCGGAAATGTTGATCCGCTGTACTGGAGAATCGGTGAGGATGGACTGTTGGCTTCGCTATTCGGTTCAGGAGCAGAGAATGGCAGTACGGCCATTACGCTGCCTGGTAATGCTGAAGAAGGAGGGCCCCTGCCGGTAGTGAAGATGCGCCGGTCATCACAGATGGTGCCTGCCGGATTACAGGGAGAAATGAGCTACGTCTACGGATTGACTGGCCGCAGAATCAGTACGGAACTGAAGAAGGCGCTACATCTGCCTGTTCTGGACAATCTGCTGGCCGATAGAGCCGCGCCTGAGGTGTATGCCCGGTCCTACGTTACGGAGCCTGTTGAATTCATAAGAACAGTAGATCTTATGCGTTACTACGGGTCGAAGTTCAAACAGCATTCCTCCGCCGGCAAGGAGGGCAGCGGCATGGAGAAAAAGCATGCAGCCCTCATGCTTGATAAGCTGCGTTAAGGATGGCTGGTGATGTAGCAGCTTGGGCCGGGTTGTTCAAGAAAAAGGTTAAGGGGAAGTTCCAATGCGTATTTTCAGTCACGGGAGGTTCTTAAGCAAGCCGCTTCGCCGGAGCCGCAGCTTGGAATATGGAGGTAATCCTATGAACAGTTCTGCGGGAAAAGGATCAGCCGGATATATATTCAGATGTCTTCGTTCAGCGGAGGGTTCGGTATCGGTCTTTCTTATTTTGGTGCTGGCGTTTGTATTTCTTTTTAATGCTGTGCTGATCGATTACGCACGGATTGCGGCGGTGAATGTGCAGGAGGAACGTCTGGCGAGAGCCGCTATACGCTCAGTAATGTCGGCATATGACATTGAGCTGCGCGAGAACTACGGCTTGTTCGCCTTCGGCGGCGGGGACGGTAATCAGCTGCTATCAAAGGTGCTCAATGATAATCTGTACGAGAGCGGACGGGGGGATGCTTTTAACCTGCTGCCCGTGATGGTGGATTCCTCTTCGCTGGACTGGAGCCGCCCGCTGGGCACCTATGAGGTCTTCCGGCGGCAGATTATAGAAGAGATGAAATACAAAGCGCCGGTTGATTTTGCCCTGGAGCTGGCAGGCAAGCTTAAGCCGTTATCGGCGGCGATGACGGAGGCTTCACGGACAACAGAGATACTGGGTGACTTGCAGCCCTTATATGATCAGCGTGAGGAAGCGCTGGATCTTATGCTGAAGAAGCGCAAGGAAGCTGCTGACAGTGCACAGAACCTGCAGGAGCTTCTGATGAATCCTCCGGGTGACAGTATTCCGGCGCGTTCGCTTGCATCCTTGGCCGCAATCTCCGATATCCCGGCGATGTACGGGGATTATGTCAATAAATATTATGACGATTATTACCGTCCCCCCAAGACATGGCCAAAGTACACGGCAGTGCTATCGCAGTATCAGTATCAGATTGGTGAAATAACAGGCAAGATACCGGCAGTGCTAGCTGACTTCCAGGAGAAAAACAGCCGTCTGCTGGATGAAGCAGAGGCTGCACTTGAGCAGGTGAATGCGCTGAACCTTCAGATGAAGAGTGTAATTGATCAGGCAGATGCGGATACCAGTGCTGCGGGGGATGATCCTGCCCGCAACTGGGACATTCCGGACACGGCCGGAGAGCTCAGCTCAGAGCCCCTGAAGAAGCTGAGAGCACAGGTGGAGGGACTTATCCTTCCTCCGGCTGAGCTTAGCGGGATGGGCAATAACATCGGTATACAGCGAGGTACTGCGCTTCCCTTGGAGCCGCCAGTCTCCGGCTTGCCGGCTACATTAAGTACAGCATCCGGGTTGTATGCCGACTATTCTCTTATGAGTGCAGGTGTTCTTAATGCTTCCCGGGCAGTTCGCGGCTATATAAGCAGTTACGGGCAACACGGTACTGTCATAACGCAGGAAGCGGAACAGATTGAGAGCCGCCGCACTGCTGATAGCCAGCGTAAGCAGATAGAAGGGCAGGCGAAGAAGAAGCTTGGCGATGCCATGAAGCTGCTGGATCAGATCCGCGCGCTGGGAAGCAGCGCACATGAAGCGATGGAGCAGTACGGTAGTCTGCGTCAATACTACCAGCAGAATGTGGCCTTTAACGAAGGTCTGGAGCAGGAGCCGGGGGCTGCTGTGAATACTGGTGATCAATACGCTGCGGGCAAGTCGTCCATGAAAGATATGGATGGGATATATGCTGCTATGGGCAGTGTGCTGGCAGGAGCCAGAGACCGGCTGTACCAGACGGAGTACTCTGCGATGTATTTCCGGCATTTCGATCTGTCTGCGCTAACCTCGCTGGCCTCCGGGTCTGCTGAAGGGTTCGGTGAGCAGCTGGGAGAGCAACTGAAGCCGCAGGCGCAAGAGCTGGAATATATTTTGTACGGATTCTATAATCCTGCAGGCAATGTGGCCGCCGCTTATGGCGAGATCTTTGCTCTGCGGCTGGCTGTGCGGACGATGGAAGGCCTGATTGAGAAAGCCGGTATGGGGAATCCGCTTGTCGTCCTGGCCGCCGCACTGCTGTACGGTATTGAGCAGGCTATCCAGGATATGATACAGCTCTGTACCAAGGGGGAGATTCCCTTATCCAAATACATGACCGCACAGCTCAGCTATCGTGATTATCTTCGGCTGTTCCTCCTGCTGCATGGGGGAGGGGAAGAACAGTTGTCCCGGATGCTTGCGCTGATCCGCCTGAATACCGGTATCAATCCGGTAGAGAAATATACATATGCCTCTGCCCGAATCACGATGGGCATGCAGCTTTGGTTTCTGCCGGGTGTAGTGAAGCTGGTGAATTACAGTGCCGGACTGCCAGGAGATGTGCGGGGCAAAGTGTATTTCAGACAAGCAGGGGCTGACTTTTCTTACTAAAGGGGGACGGTAGAATGAAGCGGTGGCTGAGGAAATCGCTGAACCCTAAGGATGAAGGCAGCATGGTTGTGGAGGCGGCACTGATTCTGCCTGTGTTCCTGTTATTTGTCCTGTTCCTCATCTTCATTATCCAAATGACCTTGTATTCGACAGCGCTGCAGAGTACGGCTTCTGATACTGTCAAAATAATCTCAACCCATATGTATCCCGCAGCGCTGGCAATGCAGCAGCAGGAGGGGGAAGGTGGTGGCGGGGGAGTTGAAACCGAAGAAGCAGGTGAGGGAGAGCACTCAGATGATGCGGACTCCTCCAGCATCTGGAGCATTCCACGGCTGTCGGTAACGGAGTGGAGTGAGGACTACGTGGAGAAGCTTCCGCAGCCGATGGAATCCTGGGTCAAGGCTGTGGTCCGGGAGGGAGAAGGGCCTCTGCAGAAGGTGCAGGCGGGAGCATCCGAGGCCGTGCTGGATCAGGTGCTTAAGCCGATGCTGCGGCCGTATCTGTCCTCAGACCTGCTTGAATATAGCAAGATTCATGTATCCAATGTCACTGTACCCGATCTGAGAAAAGGGACGCATCCGTATTTCGGTATGGTAGTCAGCTATGAGCTGCCAATGAGAATTCCGTTCTTGAATGAAAAAATCGTGCTGGAGGCCAGCGCAGTTGAACGCTTATGGGTCGGAAACACCGATTCTTCCGGGGAAGGAAATCCGGCTGAGCCTGCTGAGGAGACCGGGACCATTATGATCCTGGAGAAGCCGAATCCGGGAGTAGCGAATCACCAGGGCATCATCAAGGTGAAGGTACCTCCCGGGGCATCAGCCAATCTATCGATCTTTTACAAGAGCGGCCAGAGTACTGCCAAGTATCTGGGCTGGAAGCAGGCGGATGAGCACGGGTACATCGAATGGGAATGGAAGATTGGCGTGAATACTACGCCGGGTACCTGGCCCTTCGTGGTTAGTCTGGCTGATGGATCTACGCTTCAGGCGACTTTTACAGTAGTCAAAAAATAAAAGAATAGAGAAAAGAGGAGCACGGATGACGGAATGGGCGTTATGGGGCTGCCTGCCGTTCCTGACAGCAGCATTATTCACAGATATACGCTGGATGAGAATTCCTAACTGGATTACACTGCCTGCGCTGATTAGCGGACTGCTCCTGCAGTTGATTATCAATGGCTGGCAGGGATTGCTGTTTTCACTTTGCGGCAGCGGAGCAGGCTTCCTGCTCCTGCTGATTATGTATTTTATCGGGGCGGTGGGGGCTGGTGATGTGAAGCTCTTTGCGGCTATCGGTGCTTGGACAGGAGTGCTTTTCTCGCTTCAGGTCATGGTCTATTCGGTGCTCTTGGGGGCAGGCGTAGGCTGGATCATCATTCTCTACAGGAGGGAGACAGGACGCAGGCTGCGCAGCGTGATTAGCAGAACAGCCGGGTTCCTGCTGCTTCGCAATATGAGTCTGGCCAAGGGCCGGGAGGGAGAACTGCTCCGGTTTCCTTTTATGCTGGCCGTATTCCCGGGCTTTATCTGTGCTTATATTTATTTCTGACTTGGAGCTTATCGATTACAGCTTAGGAGGTGAAGAGACTTGTTTGGACTAGAACGTGACTTCATCCAGCAGGATGGAATAACGATGCTGCTGGGCAGATCCGGGGGGCTGAGCGCAGGAGAGCTGAATATGGTGCAGGCCCGGATGCTGATGACCAGCGGGATACCACATCATTTACGGCTGCTGCTTAGAGAAATAGATCTGCAGGTCACACTGGAATACACGGTGGCAAGACGTAAAATGCTTGGAGCTCTGCTTAAAAGCGGGAAGCTGAGCATGACGGAATTCTTCGGGCTGATGCTGCAGATCGCTGCCGGGATGGAGGAGGGGCAGCTGTATATGCTGCGTACGGAGCAGTATGCGCTCCATGAGGATTTTATCTTTATCGAAGGTCCGCTCAGCAGCGGCAAGGTCTTCCTGACCTATATTCCGCTGGAACTCACAGATCCCGCACCGAAGCCGGGAGAAGCCTTGAAATCGCTGATTATGGTCTTCATGGGAGCCATCCGGGAGTTATCGGGTAACGGGCTTCAACGGCTGCTGCAATATTGCGGGGAAGAAGTCTTTAGTCCGGCTGGGCTGAAGGAGCTGCTCGCAGAAATGCTGACGGAGGGTACACCCCATAAGGGCCATGTTGAAGAAACGGAGCCTGCACGTCTAAGTTCTATGGCTGGCACAGGCACTTCTGGTGCCGTGTCAGGAACGAGGATAGACTGGGCGCAGCCTCCGGATCGCAGGCTCGAGGAACCGGGAAGGGAGAGGTCCGCGGCCGCAGCGTTCTCCCATGTACATGGAGATAAGGAGTCGCAGCCTTCCGGTTCGATGCTTAATCCTACGCCTTGGGTGAGCAGTACGCCTCAGCTGAAGCGGCAGGATGGATTATCAGGGGCTCAGACAGCAAACGGTACAACAATGAGACCTGTTCCGGCTGAGGACAAGCAAAGTTCTTACAGGACTTATATATTGCTGGGGGCATTATTGGGTGATGCTTTACTATGGAAGTTTCTCTATCTGAATGCCCCCCGGGCACTGTGGCTGGCAGTTTGTGCTGCGGTGACTCTGATACTTGCAGCTGCATGCTGGCTGGTGTGGAGTGGAAGGCTGGCTTGGGGCGAAGCAGAGGAAGAGAGGGATGCTCTGGAGGAGAGGCCGGAGGATGATAACAGTACAGCCCGGAACCGTAAGCTGAGAAGCGATCTGGAGTGGGATTTCAGCAGGAATCCGGTAGATCAGCACCGTTCTCCGGTACCGGTCTACACTCCTCAGAACCAGGAAGCAAATGCGGGGCAGAGCGGATTCACAGCCGCACCGGCTGGCAGACAACGGGCTCCGGCGGGAATGACCGCCAGTAGTCCGCAGAAGAAGGAAGCGGCGATGGCTACAGCGCTGCTGACCCGGGAACCCGTTCAGTCTACAGAGAGCAGGCTTCCCCAGGCCGGAAGGACAGTGCCTTATCTGGAAAGAAGTGACCCGGATGACGGGGGAGCTCCCGAGAGAATTGAGCTGAACCGGCCCAGCTTCATTATTGGACGCTCCTCTGAAGTGGCTCAGTACATTGAGAAATCGGAAGGGGCTTCACGGGTCCATGCTGAAATCTCCAGAGCCTCAGGAAGTTACATTCTGAAGGATCTGGATTCCAGGAATGGAACGCTGCTTGGAGGCGAAGCTATGGTTCCCTACAAAGAATATCCGCTGACCGAAGGCAGCGTGTTCACCATTGTTAAGGGTACCTACACCTTTCGCACAGCGTAGCAGAGATAGATGGGGCAGATGGAATGGTGCGTTTGCAGTAGCCTACTGGTTTTTCAGTTGCTCCAGTGCAGGCTGTAACGTGGGATAGTTGAAGGTGAAGCCGTGGTTTATTGCTTTGGAAGGAAGCACACGCTGGCCTTCCAGCAGAATCTCTGACAGCTCGCCTACAGCGGTTTTCAGCAGAAACGCCGGAAGGGGGAACCAATGCGGGCGATGGTAGACTTTGCCGATCATCCGTCCGAACTGTTCATTAGTGACCGGCTGTGGGGCTGTGGCATTAACGGGACCCTCGATCTCAGGCTGAAGAATGCAGAATTCGATCAGGCGCACAATGTCTGTAAGGTGAATCCAGGACATCCACTGCTTACCGGTGCCGATTTTGCCGCCGAAGCCAAGCGAATAAGGCAGCTTCATTTTGGGGAAAGCACCGCTCTCATTGCCAAGCACTACCCCAGTGCGCAGCTTGATCAGCCGGATACCGGCATAGGCTTCATCTGCAGCCTCCTCCCAGGTCTTGACCACCTCGGAAGGAAAATCGACAACCCGGGTCCCGGAAGCTTCGGTATAGGTATCCTGCACGGATGTACCATAAATGGCGATTGCTGAGGACTGGATGATCACGCTTGGCTTATGCTGGAGTGAATTCAGCAGCTTTCCTGCAGCGACAACGGTTTCAAGACGCGATTCCATAATCGCCTGTTTCCCCTTAGGGGTCCAGCGCTGACTTAGCGAAGCTCCTGCAAGATTAATCATTGCATCTGCGCCTTCTGCAGCTTCAGGATTGGATGCCAGGCTGTCCCAGGTGAGATAGCTAAGTCCCGGATGTTCCAGCTTGTTCCTGGGGTTCTTGCGGCCGACACTGATGATCTGATGTCCGCTGTGCAGCCAATATTCGGTAAGCTCGCTGCCGATGAATCCGCTGCCTCCGCAAATGATATATTTCATAGGGCTAGCTCCTTAATATGCTTTATTTGACCAGATGCTTGTAAGGCGCGTAGTCGATGCCGTTCTTCTCCAGGAAGGTGATCAGGAACTTGTTGTCACGCCGGGGCGTGGCAATAATGTACCCTTGGATACAGTGCTCACGGGTAACCTCCGTTGCATGGCTCTCTACAGCCAGCTTGCCGATCTCAGCAGCGATAGAGTGCTTGGCAATGTCGCGGAACGGGCTGGGCACCGGCTGTACAAGCTGGTCCAGAAAAGACTTCATCTCGTCGCTCCACAGCGGACGGCTGCGTTCCACCCAGTAGTTCTGCCAGTCCAGCTTAGACTTGCCGTCAGCCTTGGGCAGCACCTTCAAAAATTTGCGGAACATAAAATAGCCGCCGATGCACATGCTGCCCAGCAGTAAAAAGGTCCAAAATGCGATGGAGTTCATAAACCAGTTGCTTGGAGACGTAGACAATAAGCTTGAGGGTAAATGGAAATGCATGAATACACCGCCTTTGACAATGATGATTGTCACTTTCCTTTTGCTCCTCTTGAGTATAGCGCATTTCCTTAAGTTTGCGAAGCGGAAGCGGGCTTCCGGGGCTTGCCTAGATTTATTCTTCCGATCACGGTAGAATAAGGGTTAATTCGTGAAGGAAAGAGGGAAATAGGCATGCTGAAAATAGGTTCACATGTGTCCTGCGCGGACAAGGGTCTCCTGAGCGCGGCCAATGAAGCAAATGAGTACGGATCTACCTCGTTTATGATATATACGGGAGCGCCGCAAAATACGCGCCGGAAGCCGATTGAGGCGATGTTCCCCGAGGAAGGCAAGCAGAAGATGCGGGAGAATGGTGTCGGAGAGATTGTGGTTCATGCTCCTTACATTATTAATCTGGGCTCCTACAAGGAGAATACCTACCAGCTGGCAGTAGATTTCCTGCAGGAGGAGATCCGCCGGACCCATGCGCTTGAGGTCAAGCATATTGTCCTGCATCCGGGTGCATTTACTGATAAGGATGCTGATTATGGCATTCAGCGTATTGCAGACGGCCTGAATGAGGTGCTGGGCGGTACGAATGAGACTGATGTGCATATCGCACTGGAGACGATGGCTGGTAAAGGCACAGAGATCGGCCGCACCTTCGAGGAGCTCGCCTCTATTATAGATAAGGTCGAATTTAATCAGCGGCTATCGATCTGTCTTGACACCTGTCATATTCATGATGCAGGATACGATATCGTGAACGATCTGGATGGGGTGCTGAAGAAATTCGATGATACGATCGGCCTGGAGCGCCTCGGCGTGATCCATCTTAATGACAGCAAGAACCCGCGCGGAGCGGGCAAAGACCGTCATACACCGATTGGCTCCGGCTACCTGGGGTTCGAGACGATTAACAATGTAGTCCGGCATGAAGCACTCGCAGGTCTGCCGTTTATTCTGGAGACACCCTGGATCGGCAAGGATGCCAAGAAGCTCCGTCCCATGTATGAAGTAGAAATCGCCCTGCTGCGCGGTAATGTCGCTGAGCGCTTCGGTGCGGAATTCCTGCAGGAGCTGGAAGAGCTGCATACCTTTTTTGCCAAGCAGGAGCTGGATTCCCGCCGTTATGTGCTGGATGTGTGGGAACTGCTGAAGAATGACGCCAAGGCCAAAAAAGCAGACCCCCGTGAACCGCTGGAACGTCTCTATGATCAAGTCATAGCTGCCGGATTGTTCCCTCAGCTTAGTGAGGAAGCCGTTAATCACCGGCTGATCGCCTGGCTTGCAGGCAAACAGCTGCTCGTGAAGGCATAGACCCGCATAGATAACGCAAGCAGATGAGAGGATGAACGGAGAACTATGGAATTACATGTGAAGAGAGAGCATTCAACAGGCAGACCTTATCCCGACCGGGCACGTATGCTCATATCTTGTCCTGACGGACCGGGGATTGTAGCGGCGGTATCACATTTCTTGTATCAACACGGGGCGAACATCGTGCAGTCGGACCAATATACGATGGACCCGGACGGTGGAATGTTCTTCATGAGAGTAGAATTTGACCTGCCTAAGCTGGATGAGCGGCTGGAGGAGGTACGTACTATCTTCGGCGGTGTTGCCGAGCGCTTCAAGATGAACTGGCAGATCTTCAAGGTAAGCCATAAGAAGCGGCTGGCGATCTTTGTCTCCAAGGAGGACCATTGTCTGGTGGAGCTGCTCTGGCAGTGGCAGGCGGGCGACCTGGATGCAGATATCGCGCTTGTGGTTAGCAACCACACCGATATGCAGGCTTATGTCGAATCCTTCGGCATTCCGTTCCATCATATTCCGGTTACCGCAGAGACGAAGGCTGAAGCTGAAGCGCGTCAACTGGAGGTTATCGGTGAGGATATCGATGTGATTATACTGGCCCGGTACATGCAGATTATCTCCCCTTCATTCATCGAGCATTACCGGCACCGGATCATCAATATCCATCATTCATTCCTGCCCGCCTTCGTCGGCGGTAAGCCTTACGCCCAGGCCTATCAGCGCGGAGTCAAGATCATCGGGGCAACTGCCCATTACGTGACCGAGGAGCTGGACGGCGGGCCAATTATCGAGCAGGACGTGCAGCGGGTTAGCCACAGCGATGATGTGAATGAGCTGAAGCGCATTGGACGTACCATTGAGCGGGTGGTTCTGGCCCGTGCTGTCAAATGGCATATTGAGGATAGAATTCTCGTGCATCACAACAAAACAGTAGTATTTAATTAATCAGCAGAGTCTTGCAGTCAACGTGACAACCACTCCGGTAAAAGTCAGCAACCCTGCGTAACGCAGGGGATATAGAACATCGTTCTGGCCTGGCTTTTACCGGCATTCATCTTCAGCGGGAGCTTCCCGCAGCCTCAGGCTTCACTACCTCACAAGGATAATCTAATACACTTCTCAACCACTAAGGTAAAAAAGCATTTTGCCGGCATTTTGGACATAAGCGCCAAGATGTATTTTGCTATGTGCAGAAATCACATTCAAAGGGGGTAAAGGGCTTGTCAACAAAGCGCGGACGTCTATTAAAACGCAATTATTTCTTCGCTGGACTCATCCTGCTCATCGGCTTCGGCGGACTGCTCGGCTATGATCTGTACTTCAAGCCTTATGTACTGTCACAGACCGTTGTCAAAATCAAGGTGGATGGCGGGGGCTTCCTGCCGAAGAATCATGAGCTGACAGAAGAGAATCTCTACCTGGATTCCGTACAGACCAAAGACATCCCGGCAGGGGTCGTCCGTAGTCTGGAGCAGGTGGAGCAGAAGATTACGAATGTCAATCTGACGGATGGCAGCATTCTGACCGAGTCGCTGGTGGATGTAAGCGAGCTGGAGCCACAGCAGGACGAGGGGATTTTTCCGATTCCCAAAGACGCCATCTATGCCATCAACGGTTCTCTCCGCAGCAGGGATAAGGTAGATATCTATCTGGTCGAAGGAGACTCACCCGCAAAAGAAAGCAGGGGATACAGTCCGGCTGCTGCTGCACCTGTAACTACTCCCGGAGGGGGAAAGGCCGCAGACTCTTCTTCCCTGCTGGAAGCAGAGATTCCGCCAGAAATCCCTGCGCGCAAAGTATTTTTAAGCGGAGTGACTGTAAACTATGTCCGTACGGAAGATAACAACGATGTACTCGACTCGGAGAACGGCAACAACAATAACCGCTTTACTTCCACCGGGAAGGTGGCGGCCCCGGAGCTGAAGCTGAAGAAGAGCGATGGTGAGCTACTGGGAGCTTATCTCGAACAGGGCAAGAAGCTATGGATTGTTCGGGTGGAGTAGAAAAGTGGACAGAAGGGAGGAGGAATGAGCTTGAGAATATTCAGTCTGGGTATAGATCAGCTGACCATCAACGAGATTAAGCTGGCAGGCTTCACCGTTATAGCACAAAGTGTGCTGCCAGAGCCTGAGCATGCCGGAGGGCATCTATTAATGGTAACTAGCGAGCAGGTGCCGGCAGTGGAATTAAGAGAGCTGAGAGGGAGGTATCCGGACTCTTCGATTTTGTACATCTATCTGCAAAAAGGGGTGCGGGGTTACCAGGCTATACATATGCAGTGTGAGAGTCTGGGCATATTTTTCATGCCCCCGCGCTCAACCTCAGCGGCAATCATCGATAAGCTGCGCTATATGCTCGAAGATGAGCATAAGGAGAGCGGTAATGTGGTAGGCTTCTTCGGCTCGGGGCCAGGTATTGGCTGCACGAGTATTGCCAAACTGTTCGCCAGGAGGATTGCCGCTTCAGGGCTGCGGGTGATTATGCTGGGTCTCGACCTGTACGATCCGGGCTATGACCGGAAGACGGCGGTTAGTCTGGACAGGCTGCGGCCGCGGATTACCGGTAAAATGCTGCATGATGAGGATTTCAGCACGCTGGTGAAGCAGGAGGGCTATGCCTATCTGCCCGGAAACTTCGATTATCTAAGCGCCCAGGATTATCAGGAGGAGGAGATCGAATACCTGCTGGCTAGAGCAAGTGAAAGCGCTGATGTGGTAATTGCGGATTTCGGGTCGATCCCCGAGAGCGCCGCGTGGTATGTGGGGATGCAGAAGTCGGTGCTGCGCATGATCGTTACACACCCGCGGCATGAACACAGGCTGCAGCCTCTAATGGAGCTGGCCGGACATATGGACCTGCATCCGCAGGACTTCCAGTGGATTATCAACCGCAGCAATGTCGAGGAGTTAACGTCACCGAAGAGCCTGGCTCTGCGTTTTGGCAGCGAGCTTCTGCTGGAGCTACCGTATTATCCATCTTTTCCAGAGAGCCTGCCGATGGGCAAAAAAGAGCTTCAGCAAGTGGACGATAAGGTCCACGCATTGCTTGTATCACTGGGCCTCGCCCAGGAAACCCGTAAGAAGGGGATATTCCAATGATGAACAACAAGGATGAAAGCTTGCCGTTGCTACAGAAGCGGGTGTTGTCCGGATGGGCTCCGCTGGACCCTGAACAGGGCAGGCGGCAGGAGCAGCGGGATGAGAGTTTACGGGCGGTGTCTGGACTCGCGGACGGAACGCAGAGCAGACGGCTATTTTCACTGAAGCAGAGTGTACTGCGAACCAGCAAACCTGGCAAAGAAGACTTCTACAGCTTCCTGCACACCATGAAAAGTGAAATGAACGCCGGGCTGGAGCGTGAGGATGACGGGTATTTCGAACTGAATGCGAAGGCGCTGGTTGGTGATCCGCAGGCGGTCAGCTTTTTCATGAACGAGATTGAGAAATATCTGCGCCGGACCCCGTTTACCGGAAAAGTGCCGGAGGCTTACCGCACAGCCGCTGAAGCGCTGTTTCATGAATGGAAGGGCTTCGGCCCCGCCTACCGCTGGTTCACAGACCGGGCCTACAGCGAATCTACAGGACTGCAGATGATCGGGAGGCAGATTTTTTATAACCATCAGGGGAGGTTTGTGGCGTATCCCTATGAGATGCCTTCGCTCGACCGGGTGGAGCAGCTTAAGCGTTCTCTCCTCAAAAGCGATCCGGGCAAGAAGCTGAACAAGGATAATCCTTCCGTTGAATTCAAAATGGATGATCCCCTCTGGCCCGGCCGGTTCATCCGTCTAGCCATCTGGGTCTCGCCACGGGTCTGGGAGGGCTTCACTACCATCTCGCTGCGGCGGCAGGTCGTTGAATTTCTGGATCTGGATGATCAGGCCGGCACAGAATGCATTCCTGCGGAAGCGATTGATCTGATTCGTGCGCTTACCGGGACGTTTCGCAACACAATTATCGCGGGGGCCGTAGGCTCGGGTAAAACCACTTTTGCCAACACGATTGTCGGCGAGCAGCTGCTTGGCTCCTCTTCCTGCATGGGCGTCGTGATGATCGAGAAGCATCCGGAGTCGATTTTACCTTATCAGATCAAAGGCCACCGGATCATTCCCATTCAGGCGTCTAATGAAGAATTGATGGAGGTCGGAGTAGAGTCGCTGCGGCATGACCCGAACATTCTCTACATGACGGAGATGCGTTATAACGAGTGGGAATTCTATCTGTGGAGCGGCGAGAAGGGCTATGACGGCATTACGGGCACCTTTCATACCGTAGATTCAGAGGATATTCCCTATCAGGGGGCGTTTGCTGTATCTACACGGATCGGCGGCAGCCTGAAGGGGCATTTAATCTCAGCGCTGAAATCCTGTGAGCTGGTGTTTATTCTGGAGAGTGTCCCGGATGGCAAGAAGCGGCTCACGCGGATCTCCGAGGTCTTTTATGAAGAGGCTAGTAATTCAGTCTTCGCCAACGATCTGATGCGCTGGGAACCAGAGCAGGCAGGCTGGACCTATAATGACAAGCTAACCCAAGCGCTGATTGTGAAGATGAAGAAGAAGAATGCCAGAGCGGCCCGGATGCTGCTGCAGGAGCTTGGACATCTCGCTGCACAGAAACCGATGATTGACCCGCTGAAGGAAAGTCTGAAGTCCAAAATCGTTCTGAACGAATGAGAGGAGGGAGTGCCTGTGGAGCTGCTGTTCTATATCATCCAGTTTGTGCTTCACCTGCTCGTTGCAGGCGGACTCTGGCTGCTGGTCAAGCCGCTGATCGAGCGGCATCTATGGCAGTGGGGGCAAAAGCTGGATCTGCGTATGAACATGCGGATGAGCTTGTTCGGCAAAAGGGTCAGCAGCGCAAAGAGGAAAATGTGGCTGTACCGCCATCTGGATGATCTGCTGTATTTTGCCCATAAGCGATATGAGCCGGGTAGTAGTGTGCTGCGCTTCGTCACCCGTTCGGGGATGCTATTCCTCGGGGTATTCCTATCGAGTCTGCTGACTCTTAAAGAGCTGCCGGGGCAGATGAGCTTCAGCAATCCTTTTCTGGAAGGCATGGTGTTAAATGACGGCGCACCTGTGCAGAATGCCTGGCGGCTCCCCTTGTTCCTGGCGATTCTCTCGGCTTGTATTCCTTATCTGCGGATGAGATATACCTATGCCCAGCGCAAGGTGCGGGGAAGCTACGATCTGCTTGATGTGATCAAAATCGCCACCAAATTCACGCATTTGTCTGCGGATTCCATTTTGTCCAAGACCAGTGACTTGCTGCCGGTGGAGAATGTGCTAAAGACGCCTTTGAGGCTGCTGGGGACAGCATTCGCTGGCTATAGTAATGAACGGGAGCTGAATGAGGAAGCCGGGCGTTTTGCCGGAGCGATTGGCACGACGTTTGCCGTTGAATTCGTATCGGACCTGCTCTATTGCGAGAAGGAGGGCACCCGTTATCTCAAAAGCTCACTCATGACGCTTAACCGCTCAATGGAGCTGCAACGGGAGACCATTCTGACGGTAAAGGCCAGCAGCAGGGATGCGATCAGCCTGGGACTGTACGGTAATCTGATTGTGCTGGTATCTTCGGTGGGAACGTTCATGTACATGCTGAAGCCGGATGTGTATTTCAAATTGCAGTTCGAGACAACGATTGGACTTACATTTATGATGGTGATCCTTACGGGCCTATTCATCTCGTTCATGATCAGTACCATCCTAGCCAGACCCAGACTGGACTACCATTAAGGTGATGAATGATGGATAGATTACTACTTTTGATAGCTGTAACAGGTGTTGTGTATCTTGCCTTACTGGTCTTTGTCAGTAGCAGCAGCCGTCAGGAACGGTATGTGCTCCGTCTGGGCCAGCAGTGGAAGGCCTTCGGTGAACGTGTGCACAATGAGCGGTTGCAGCAATTGCTGGACCAGAGCGGACTCTCTATATCCGCAGCCAAAATCACATTATTCCGATATTCGGCGGCCTTTCTCTATCTGCTGGTTCAGGCAACGGGAGATTTCGTACGCTCAGAGCGAATGTCCATATACGATCCTCTGATTGCGCTGCTGATTCTCGTAATTACCAGTCCGCAGCGGGTGCTGCCATTTGGCTGGGTACTAAGCTGGCTGCATCAGAAGACACTGATTCAAAAAGACGGGGAGCTGATCTCCTTCATCCGCCTTTATGAGAACAATCGGCTGCGCAAGCGGGGGTATGTGGAATTTGGAGCCTTCTGCGCCGGGACGGCCAACCATTTCAGTTACATCCGCCAGGATCTGTATGAGCTTTCGGAGCGGGCGGTGGATGAGGGGACGGAGCGGGCCATTGAATGGTTTTGCAGCAAATTCCCCGAGAACCACATGTTTATCAACGATATCCGCTCGATTCTGCTTGCGACAGAAGGGATGGATGATGACCATGAAGCAGCGAAGTATCTGCAGGAGCAAGGCAAAATTATCACCAAAATCTCAAGTGACCAATATCTGAAGAAGTGGTCCTTTATCGGGGATATTTCCACGATCATCAATGTTGTTCCATCAATCGCTACCTTTCTGATGATTGTGTCGCTGGCGATGCAGTACATTATGCTGATCAAAGGGAATTTTAACGGCGTAGGGATGTTCCAATGACCAGTTCGGGCAGGCTCACAGCAAAAAAAGAACCAAATGAAAAATTTGTTATATTCAAGAAGCCATTTAAAATATAAAATCAAAAGGGAGATATTTACAATGAAAAAAGACGCTATTTCTACGGGTATGTTTATCGCAATCGGGTTCCTGTGTGTGGCTATCGTAATTGCTGTATTGATTCCGGTAGTACGGGACGTAGTGGATAAAGCGGCTAAAAGCAAGCCTGATATCCCGGCCGTTAGTATGATTCAGCCCGCAGATTCTGTGGAGGCGGCAGTAACGTGCACAATTCCTGGTCCTTGGGTTTAACAGAGATGAAGAAGGACTCGATTTCCATCGCGCTGTTTCTGGCTATTGGCTTTGTAATTGCCGGGATTTTTATCGCTGGGGCTACAAGCATTATCGGCGGCAGCCAGGATGATATTATCACCCATGTCAAAGCTGTCGAGAAGTATTAAAAGGAGGCGCTGCGCTTGAAGGCAACCGTCCTCCGGGCCTTGTTCATGTGGCTGGTGCTGTTTATTATCCTGCAGCCGATTTTTACGTACATCGATTATCTGCTCGATCTGCAGGTCAAAGCCAATACCTCGTATATTACGCAAAAGGCGGCGACAGAAGGGATGGTCACTGCCTCCATGAAGGCTGAGGTCATTTCGAACCTGAAGGCTGTAGGATTTCCAGAAGGCTCGATTAAAATAACCAGCGGAACAGAAGTGATCCTTGAGCGCAAACAGCGGATTGATGTATATGTGACTGCGCCGCGGGTGAACCTGTTCCCCTACAATTTCTCCGGCATATCCCAGCCGACACAGTACTATGGGCATGGCTCGATCATGAGTGAATATCTCGATTAATTAAGGGATGAAGCTAACCTATGGATTATATTATTAAGCTGGCCTTTGTCCTGTTGATCTTTATTTATTCCTGGTTTTTTCAGATTCAGAATCAGGAATGGGACCAGGTGCGCAGCATGCTTAAGGATGCCAATAATATGGCTGTCCATGACGCATCACAGGAGTTGAACGAAGCAGCGAGGGCCCACGGCCGTCTGGTCATTGATCCCGCTGAGGCCTATGCCACCTTCCGCCACACCCTGCAGAGTAATCTGGGACTGGATGACGGCTTATCCCCCTTAGCGGGGAGCCGGCTTCAGGCTCAAGTGAAGATCGTCAAGTTCGACATCGTGGATGAATCAACGGGCACTACTTTTCCGCTGCTCTATGAGGACACTACTTACGGTATCACCAAATACATACAAGGTCCTTCGGTCATCGCCGTTATTCAAACGCAGCACCCGGTGCTGATCTCTAGAAGCAAGGTTCAAGAGGCTATCACAGTACCGGCAGTTCAGGAATATAGGATAAATCGATAAATGCATCCGGCTGGTGAAAGTGCGAAAATATGAAAACTAGGGAGAGGTAATTATGACGAAGTTGAAGATCAGCAAGACAATAGCGGGGAAAACAGCAGTAAAAGCTTTTCTGGCAGTGGCCTTGTTGGCAGGTCCGGCTGCTGTTCTAGCGGGGGATGTTAGTGCTGCGGGGGTGAAGGCTACGGCGGCTCCAGTAATGACAGATAACTTGGCTAAATTCGGACTGAAGAAGGCAATGGACCTGCCAGTCACTCTTGAATCGGAAGGATTGAGTTATACACTTCATAAGATTATGATATATGATTTTAAGTCTCCGGAGGTGAAGAAGCTTCAGAAGATGTATGGGTTTCAGAATTCTACAGGCAGTATTGATAGTCCTAAATATTTAATTTGGACAAAAATTACTTTAGCCAATAATACAAACAAAACTATGCATGGTGGCGGCAGCGATATCCAGAGACTTATTCCCTTAACGTTCAAAGATGGTCAAATCACTGATACGATATGGCCACGAAAATACGCATCTAAAACGAATAGTAAAGAAGCGCTATGGACTTATAACCTGAAACCTGGTGAGAAAATCACTTCATATCTTGCATATGTTTATGCTGGTGAATTTGATTATTTTGCTATTCGTATGTTGTATGGCAAAAATTTTGTTGAAAAGTATGTGGCTTCTGAATGAGACTAATAAAAAAAGTAATAATCTATATGATGATTTTAGTTTTGATTACTACTACGTTCTCTAAACCTAAGACTGTGAGCGCAGCGGAAGTGAAAAGTGCAGCAATAGCAATCCCGGCAAACACAGGACTAATTGGTGACGATAACGCTGCTAAATCTTATACGTTGGATCTGCCTAGCGGTGTGACTGCTGCTTCAATTAATACAAGTACTTTGAAATACACAGGAAGTAATAATTTGAACGGAAGTATAAAGCTTGAAAATGGGAAAATCAGTCTTAAACTTAATGGGGTGGCAAATACAAAGACGCTCTCTAACCTTAATGGTTATCAGGCATCATATGAAGCGTACTTTTTAGCTAATCCAAGTAACTCTATCTGGCGATACTCTGACGGGCGGCGCTGGCAAATAAATGAGTACGATGAAAATACAAATGGTATGAAAACTAAAGATTTGCCTGGAGAAGACAACGGCACACCATCGGCACGGCCACCAAGAGTTGTTGTTTCGGCTGGTCCTGCCCAGGACATGCAGTATATCAAATGGTACGACGGAGCGAAAACTAATAGTATTGATGCGAAATATATTATATCAAACACTATTACACCAGTTTTTTATGGAAAAAATTCCTCCACTTATATTAAAGAGGGTGGACCAAAATTTAAAAATGGCAGAGTAATAGTAAATTATGCAATCCCATATTATGTGAATTCACTAGGGGAAACAGTAGAACAGTCATATACAAATCAAGATGCAGATGCAAGTCATCCTCTTTTGGGACATGCTCAAGGAAGAAAGTACGAAGTCAATGTTTACTACTCCTATAGAGCCGACGCCAAAGTTCCAACCTACAGCTACAGCGGCAGCGTATCCTTCAGCTACACGCCCATTACCGAACCTACACTTGACGGCAGCGTGAGCGTAATGAAGCCTTCCCCCAATCCAACCAAGTTTGAGGGGAAGGACACTGAGGTATCCTTGAGAGTCAAGGGAGACCTTTTGGCTTACAATAATTCATCTAACATCGAGGAATGGATATTTTATGC
This sequence comes from Paenibacillus sp. FSL R7-269, assembly GCF_000517865.1. Lineage (NCBI taxonomy): Bacteria > Bacillati > Bacillota > Bacilli > Caryophanales > Paenibacillaceae > Paenibacillus > Paenibacillus sp. FSL R7-269. Next base: position 13,828 of record NZ_ASPS01000046.1, on the reverse strand, counting down.
GAAGGAGACTGGCTCTAGTGATGTGAAGACAAAGAAGGATTACGGTAAGGTTCTGAATAGCACACAGACCTTCGATAATTTTGTCATCCCGAAGAGCAGGGGAAGTAATGTAAAGCAAGAGTATACCCTTACCGTTACCGTGCGGTTCGCAAAACCGGTAGTGACCGGGAATGGCACAGTTTCATCACTGTCCAAAACGATGAAGGCAACCGTAGAAATCTCAGATTCTCCTGTCCCTACAACACCTCCATCAGCCAATAGCAACAAGCCGCCTAAAGCCGTACTTGATGTGTCTGAAGAGGTCATGGCAGGGGAAGAAACCTTGATCTATGGTAAAGATTCATATGATCCAGACGGAACGATTGTAGATTATAAGTACAATACCCCTGGAGCTGTGGAGCCGGTTAGCGGACCCTTCGGCTGGACTTGGTATCCACTAAGCGCCCTCGGCCAGCATTCCGTGCGCCTAACCGTAACTGATAATGGAGGACTGACCGGATCAACCAGTGCGAAAATCAACGTCATTCAGCCAGTTCCTCATGCGGAAATTGCTGTCAGGGGGACAAAAAAAGAAAACAGGAAAGTAACACTATTGAGTAAGAGCCTAAGCCCGGAGCACTACCCTATTGATGAGACCAAGACGCAGTGGGCGATTTCCCCTGTTTCCGGTGGTACTGCCGCAGATATTAAATACTTGGGAAATCTCTCAGGGATGAACTCCAAAGATGTATTGTTTAAGAAGCCTGGGACGTATAAGGCTACTCTCACCGTAACTAACACTGCGGGCTTTGGGGATTCCACCAGTATGACCTTTGACATTATTCCGGATGAGCCGCCGGTCGTTTATTTTTCTGCCCCGGGAAAGATCTACCGTGATCCAGCGAATGGGAACCAGGCGGTTGCAGCCTTAACCGATATGTCCTTTTCTCCAGACTATGATTTTTTGGCCCACCGAAAATGGGAATATCGTTATGATGCTGAGAATGATGGAGATTTCTCCAATAACCCATGGGTCCCGTTTAATGATGGCAACTTCACTACTCTGAATTTGATTTTATATGAAGTAGGACGATATGAAGTACGGCTTACTGTAACAGAAGAGTTTGACCAGCCAACTATCGATGAATTTGTAACGGCAGCCGATCGTAGATCAAAAGACTCTTACAGTAGTGTGCCAGCACAGCCCTTGGCGGAACGAGTGATTGAGGTTTATAACCGCGCTCCAGTCGTGGACTGGTCATGGTAGGGGAAGGAGTGACGAAATATGAGATCATTGATTATGCGGATTAAGATCCTAATCCTAATCATCACATTGTCGTTGACGGGAATGATGACGGAACGGGCAGCAGCGGCTGGGGAAGTGATCGAGTTTAATGATGTTGAGGTTCCTGCCGTGCATTTAGAGGCGCAAAGTGATGGTGGGGGGGGGATCGCTATGCAATTGGATATCCCTGCCTATGAATTTACGAATGTCAGATGGAATCAGGTAACAGGCGATGTGGAAGTGAATGTTTCACCTAATTATTTAAATGGTAGATGGACAAGTCAACGAAATGCGCTGGAGCCAACCGCATATAACGGAAAACCTCACGGCTACGCGAATCAAGTTTCGTTGAAATTCCATATCTTTTATAATAATCAGGATTGGGTTCGGTCGAGTGTAAATTCAGGTTATTCCACAGGACCAGTGGGGGCCAACGGTGATACTTCTCCGTCGTATACCTTAAATAGATTTCCAGATTTAACTTATGAATCCACTTGTAGATCTGAGCAAGGGTATGATTATCAGTGTTATCCGGGCATTTCCCCGTACTTTAAAGAGAATTCTGGGGGGATGAAGCCAACAGCTATTGGTATTGAAACGGAAGTACATGAATTTTACTTTATCAAGCATAACCCGTTCAACGACTGGGATAATGAGTATTACAAAGGTTATAGCATCAAGGATTACCGGGTATTCCCCTTAAACATCAATAAAAAACCGAATCTCACCCTGACCTCCCAACCGAACCAAACGGTGATCAACGATACCGGGTTAAGCACGTACAACCTGGAAGGATACATACAAGACCCGGATAACGATACCGTCGATGTCATAGCCGAGATCCCGAACGTGTTCTACAAGAAGATCACCATAGCAAATACAGGATCTGCGAAAAATTTCACCATTCCCATCGATGTCTTAAATGAGGGAATCCCGCCGGGGTGGTACAACGTCAATGTGAAGGTCGTCGATCCGTTCAACCTGAAGGCGGAAGCCTCAACTTCCTTTAGTGTGACCAACCGGCTGAGGAACAAAGCCTTCTTCCTTATTAATAGTCCGATTGATATCAGTACCTCCTATACCGATTATGAGAATGACGGCAAATTTGCAGAGCGGTACCGGTATGATCAGGACCCTGCTATTTTTGACAACTCCATGGGGATGATCTGGGACAGCGGATTGTGGCGGGAAAGCAAGTATCCGTCATTTCCCTTCAGCGGCGCTTACACGGCTACCTTTCAAGCGAAGGATAATCCGAAGGGTGATGACCGGTTTGACAATTACCGTATGTGGAGCCGCGACAACTTATCCAGCATGACGTTCATGATCCACCGGAAGCCGGTTGCCTTATTCTCAGCGAAGCTGATAGGCGGCACGCTGCATCTCACAGACAGCTCTTATGATCTGGACCATATGTCCAGTCCTACCAAGGGGCTGGTGACCTGGCAGTGGCAATGGCGTAAAGCCGGGGATGAAGTGTGGACGGAGGGACAGCCACCTGCACAGCTTCCATCGGGCAAAGCCCATGAGATCCGGCTGCGTGTCCGGGACATCGATGGTCCTAACGGCCTCGGGGTTTGGAGTGACTGGATGCAGCAGAGTGTGGGCAGTGCAGCCAACCTACCGCCGGTCGCCTTGTTCACAGTGAGTCCAACCCATGTCTCATACCGCAAGGCAACCACTATTATTGATAAGTCCTTTGACCCGGATAATGATCCGCTTGATCTGTATTCCTGGACGGTTATAAAAGACGGCTGGCAGAAGGTGTGGAGTCATTCGGGCGGTGCAACGGTACCCCCAAACATCGCGGCCTTCGGCGTGGGCTCTTACCAGCTTAATCTGCAGGTTCACGATAACCGCGGGCTCTGGTCGAATGTGTACAGCCAAACCGTGCAGGTCATTAATCATCCGCCTGCGGCCAGCTTTACGATGCCAAGTGAGGTCTACCGGGATACGGTCATCAGCTTGAATAATTTGACGCCCGATCCGGATGAAGACGGAGATAATTTGCAGTATGGCTGGTATACCAAGCTTAACAATGATCCTTATTACTGGCGGGGGAGCAACCGGAATCAGGTATTCAGGGTGCAGGACGTACTCAATGATTATGGGATTTCTGCTCAAAAAGCCATCTCTGACGGCTGGGAAATGAGACTGAACGCAACGGATGGATATCTGTATTCCTATGCCACCCAGATGTTCAGCGTCAAAAACCATGTTCCTACAGCGGCAATCAACGGTCCGGCAGCGGTCAATCAATACGATACCCATACCTTCACTTCCTCTGATGTGGATGAAGATATAGCCGATCAGAGCAGCTTGAAGTATTACTGGCGGGTAACGGGAAGCGATCATAAGATCACACTTTTCCAGACTCCGAGTATCTTTCTTACCTTTGATGAACTAGGAACCTATACGCTGGAGCATTGGGCTGTAGACCAGATTGGAGACAAGTCGAACATAGCTACACTTAAGGTAACGGTTAAAGAAAACATGGCTCCTGGCATGACCCTTACGTATCCTGCAGGGACGGTTAACAACCCTACGATTATCGATGCGGAAAAAGAAGGAGATCCGCTGATCAAGTGGACCTACTCCGACCCGGAGAACGATCCGCAGGAGAGCTACCGGCTGGAGTTCTTTACGAAGGACGGGCTGCTAGCCAAAACGGTAGAGAACGCCGACAGTTCGGGCTCAGTACGCCAGTATCAATTGCCGGATCAATCGCTGGACCGATTCCTGCTCTATACCGTTCAGGGACGGACATTCTCCAAACGGAAGTGGTCTGAAATCTCCAACGAAAAAGCCTTCATTATCGACAATCCGCCTAAGCCGGGATTCACCCTCATTACGGATACCGGAAAAGATGCGGCGAAGGTACCGATTTACCGGACGGATGTTCTAAACATCCAAAGCACAGCAACGGACGCGGATATTCCGAAGGGGGACGCCATAAGCCATCAGTATTTCCTGAAGCCGGCAGGTGGAACAGAGGCGCTCTTTAACACACAAAGCAATTTCACCAAGCAGTTCACTTCTAACGGAACCTTCGCCCTGCGGCAGGTTGTCACAGATTCATTGGGGCTGTACCGGGAGCTTATTCAAAATATTACGGTAGTAAACCGGCTCCCTGTGGTGAACATCACTTACCCGGCGAGTACGGTGTACACCAGCCCAACCATTGTAAGCACCCTTACGCCAGTTATTAAATGGGATTATCAAGATGAAGACGGAGATTCGCAGCAACGCTTCAAGGTTCGCATCATTGATCTGACGAGTGGTCAGATTATCGGCTCGGGAGAACAGTATTCCAGCAACAAGCAGTGGCAGGTGCCGGCTGGCAGACTCGTGGAGAACATGAGGTATGGTGTGGAAGTAGAAGCCTATGACGGCTTTGAATGGAGTAAGGTCTCCCCTAAGAAATTCATGATGGTTAACCTGCTTAGCATTAAGGGGGCTGTCCGTCATACGGAGGAGTGGAATGGCAACCGTCAGGCATACAATATTAAGCAGAGCGGCTCGCCTGAAAGTCCGCGGGGGTATAGTGTCTATTGGGCTGGCGAGAAATTCGTGCTGCAGGGATCAGCTACCGGACTGCCGGATACCGTGCAAGTCACAATGACCGGAGGATACACGGCTGCGCTGAGCCCGACCGGGAGCGATAAGACCATGTGGACAGGTGAGCTGGCTGACCCATCGTTCGAACAGCTGCCGGATGGTCCGGTTACTTTTACCTTCACCGCAACCAATGAGTATCAGACCAAGGTGGATACAGTGGCGGTAACGATTCTCGGAGATTGGACAGAATATTATCAGAGCCATCGTGTAAAATAACGCGGGTTGCAATCCTTGTGCCTTATACTTCTGCCATAATTTTATGTTTTACTAGGCATTAAGCGGGCGGAGGGTGATCGTTCAGACGATTCCCTCGGTCCGTTCTTCATGCAGCAGCAGCCTTGGGACTGCAAAATCTGGCGGATTAGTAGCTTGGGGGTTATGTAGACTGGAACCTAGCAGGGCCGCAGAATGACTCCGGTGCATATAGTAGGAGAGTTTGCCGCTGAATATTTTGTGAGCGCATAGAGATAAAGCGAAATCCTCCGGGGTCACGAAGCAGGAGGGCTTGGCTACCGGATGAACGGTAGTTTCCTCCAATACAGAGGCGACGAACTGGGAACAGAAATAGGCGTTATCACGGTCAATCCGGATGTTCAGCAGCACACCGACCAGACCGAGCAGGTGATATTTATAACGCTCCTGATTCTGCATCATACCCTGGACATGGTTATACATCGTGTTGTATTCTTCTTCACTGACTCTAAGCTGGTAGATGGCACAGTCTGCACTGTTATAGAACGGATGGATGAAGTTCTCATGGATCAGTCCGGCGATAAAAGGGTTGTACACTTTTTTCCGGCCGAAGCTGTAGACCTCGCGGAGCTCACTGTCAAAAGCAATCGAGGCATGATTCAGCTCCGCTTTGGTGAACCATTTAATAATTCCGCTGAAGGCCGTGCCTGTTCCGGTCAGCACAATATAAATATCTCTGTTTGTAGTCATCTTCCGACTTCCTTCCTTCTGGAAATTATGGATAATTCGGATAAAATTCCGCTGAGGTACTTCCATCTTACTGTATAAACCCGCTTTGTAAAACAAACTTTAGTCTTAATTAGTAACTAGACTTAAGGCTAAGTCTCTGCATTCCTGTCGTGCATCTTCAAGAGCGCCGTAAATCTGGCTTAGGAGTGTATAGACCCGGCAGAAGCCGCTAAACATAAGCTACAGCAAAAACAATTGGAAATGCTTCCACTTCCGTGATACAATAATAGTCAAAATGACATTCTTGATTCGAGGAGGATTATTGTAATGACTGAACAAGCAAAAGATCAAGCCATTCATAAAGAAGAAAACTCAACGGTGGACAACCTGGCCATCACTACAATCCGTACACTTGCCATTGATGCCATTGAAAAGGCAAACTCCGGACATCCGGGTATGCCGATGGGCTCCGCACCTATGGGGTACCAATTGTTCGCCAAGACGATGAATCATAACCCGGACCACCCGACTTGGGTCAACCGTGACCGTTTCGTGTTGTCTGCCGGACATGGCTCCATGCTCCTCTACAGTTTGCTGCACCTAAGCGGCTATGATCTGCCTATGGAAGAATTGAAGCAGTTCCGCCAATGGGGCAGTTTAACTCCGGGACATCCGGAAGTTGGCCACACTGCCGGTGTAGATGCGACAACCGGTCCGCTTGGACAAGGTATCGGTATGGCTGTAGGTATGGCAATGGCTGAAGCTCAGCTGGGTGCCACTTACAATAAAGATGAACATAACGTAATTGACCATTATACGTACGCCATCTGCGGCGACGGCGATTTGATGGAAGGGATCTCTTCCGAGTCTGCTTCACTTGCCGGACACCTGAAGCTGGGCAAGCTGATTGTAATGTACGATTCGAATGATATCTCCCTCGACGGCAAGCTGAACCTTGCATTCTCCGAGAATGTTGCCAAGCGGTTCGAAGCTTACGGCTGGCAGGTTCTGCGCGTAGAAGACGGTAACGATCTTCCTGCACTGGCTAAGGCTCTTGAAGAGGCTCAGGCAGACAGCAGCAAACCGACACTGATCGAAGTGAAGACTGTCATCGGCTACGGCAGCCCGAACAAGCAAGGTAAAGGCGGCCACGGCGGGACTCATGGCTCCCCGCTGGGTGCTGATGAAACGAAGCTGACGAAGGCGTACTACAAATGGGTATATGAAGAAGATTTCTATGTACCGGATGAAGTCCGCGCCAGCTTTGCTGAAGTGAAGGCCAAAGGAATCGCCGCCAACAAGGCATGGGACGATAAATTTGCAGCCTACAAAAAAGCATACCCTGAGCTTGCTGCACAGCTCGAAACTGCACTGAACGGTGAGCTTCCTGCAGGCTGGGATGCTAATCTGCCCTTCTACAAAGCAGAAGACAAAGCTGTATCTACCCGTGTGGCTTCCGGTAATGCACTGAACGGACTGACTGGCGGTATCCCGCAGTTGGTTGGGGGTTCTGCCGATCTGGAGAGCTCGACCATGACGCACTTGAACGGTCTGTCCCAGTTCACCTCCGAATCCTATGACGGCCGTAATATCTACTTCGGCGTACGTGAATTCGGTATGGCCGCAGCTATGAATGGTATTGCACTGCACAGCGGTCTTAAGGTATTCGGCGGTACGTTCTTCGTATTCACAGATTACCTGCGTCCGGCTGTCCGTCTGGCTTCCATTATGAAGCTGCCGGTAACCTATGTGCTTACTCATGACAGTATTGCTGTCGGTGAAGACGGTCCTACCCATGAGCCGATTGAACAGCTTGCTTCCCTGCGTATCATTCCAGGTCTTACGGTCATTCGTCCGGCTGACGCCAACGAAACCTCAGCAGCTTGGGCATACGCTATGGAGAACACCGCTAATCCGGTAGCACTGGTACTGACCCGTCAGAACCTGCCGATCCTGGCTGGAACCGTAGACGGTGTGCGCGATAACATCAAACGCGGCGGATATGTGGTATCTGATTCCAAGAACGGCACTCCGCAGGCACAGATCATTGCTACAGGCTCTGAAGTACAGCTGGCGGTTAAGGCTCAGGCTGCGCTTGCCGAAGAAGGCATTGATGTTCGTGTAATCAGCTTGCCGAGCTGGGATCTGTTCGAGAAGCAGGATAAGGCATACCGCGATTCCGTTATCCTGCCTGAAGTGAAGGCCCGCCTGGCCATCGAAATGGCGCAATCCTTCGGCTGGGAACGTTATACAGGCGATCAGGGCGACATTCTGGGAATCACTACCTTCGGCGCTTCCGCCCCTGGCGACACTGTAATCAGAGAATATGGCTTCACTGTAGAAAATGTAGTCAGCCGTGTAAAAGCGCTGCTATAATAGACGGATCTAACAAGTTGAAACGGCTTTGCCGTCCTTTCTAAAGGACGGTACCGTTTCAGCGAGAAATAGAAGGATAATTTATAGTGTGAAACCTATAAATTCTTATATTTGAACAAAGGGGAGAATAAGCAGATGAGTCAGTTCACCAACGCGACAATTCAAAAAGCAGCCAATATTTATTACGACGGAAAAGTGACCAGCCGTACAGTTACTCTGGAAGACGGCACTAAGGTGACACTCGGCATTATGCTGCCTGGCGTATACGAATTCGGCACAGAGGGCCCTGAGACGATGGAGATTCTCTCCGGCAAGCTCAAGGTGCTGCTTCCCGGCACTGAAGTGTGGAAGGACATTGACGGAGCGGAGACCTTCCATGTTCCCGGCAACTCCAAATTTGCCCTGGAAGTATTCGTATTAACTGATTATTGCTGTTCTTACCCGATTGTATAAAATAAAGAATTGGAACGCAGGAATCCCCTGGCAGCTTCGGCTGCCGGGGGATTTTTTTGTAGACAGACCATCATTCCTTAAGACGCGGGAGCACAAATACACAATTCGACAAAAGATGAAGCTATTTAATCTATTATTGACGAAATAGGTATATTCTCATATACTTCCACTATCCATTTGGGGAACTGGCACATTCTGCTAGGAATGATAGAGGAGATGAGAGGTTGGGAAAGTCAAGCTTTTGCAAGGAAATACATAAGCTTACGTTGTTATGGTTCGGCTGTTTAATACTATTAGGGCTGTTATTTGTACCTGCAGGAATGACCTATGCATCGGCAAATATAGTGAATCCAAATCAGGTCTATTCCTATACTGTTATGCAAAGGGATATTGAGAGTCTAGTGACGCGATACCCTGATCTGGTATCATCCGAATCGTTGGGAGTGACTGCTTATGGGCGGCAGCTATGGGCAGTGAAGCTGGGGCGGGGAGAATCGGCGCTGTTCCTTAACGGTTCTCACCATGCCAGAGAATGGATGACCAGCAGTCTTTTGATGAAAATGATAGATTCGTACGCCCAGGCCTATGATAACAATGAGACGATAGGCGGTTATAACGTACGCCGTTTACTGGATGAAGTCAGCATCTGGTTCGTGCCGATGGTCAATCCGGATGGAGTTACCCTGTCCCAGCAGGGTACAGCAGGACTGTCAGCAGATGTGGCTCAAATGCTGCGTCAATATAACGGAAACAGCAGCAATTTCAACCGTTGGAAGGCGAACATGCAAGGCCTTGACCTAAACCGTCAATATCCGGCGAACTGGAAGGGCATAAAGAATGCCAGCTCATACCCGTGGTATCAGAATTATAAGGGGAAGAAGCCGGGAGAGGCTGCGGAAGTGCAGATGATGATGAATTTCACAGAGCGGATTGATCCGGAGGTGACTATTTCCTATCATAGCTCCGGGGAGATTATATTTTGGCATTTCAATACGATTAATAGCAGTCTGAACCGGGACAAGACGATAGCCAGATCCCTTGCCGGTCTGACCGGTTATTCTCTGGTAGCTCCCGAGAAGAATCCTTCGGGTGGCGGATATAAGGATTGGTTCATCCAGGAGTACCGCCGTCCGGGGTTCACCATTGAGATTGCAAGCTATGCGGGGGAAGGCAGCGTTCCCTTGAAACAGTTCAATGGCATCTGGTCCGAGAATAAAGCGGTTGGCTTATATTCTGCCGGACAATCCTATTCGTTATGGCTGGCTAAGCAGAAGGCACAATATCTTCAAGAATCCATGGATCTGCTGGCTGAAACAGAACTGTACGCGAATATAGGGGCTTCGGCTGGAGGTGCACGTATTCTACCGCAAAAGCTTCATGTTATTGCCCGGAAGGGTGACTGGTATCAGGTTCAGGCAGCGGAGGGCCTGGGATGGATTCATCCATCTCCCGGAAAGCTCGCTGTAATTGAGCAAATCTCGGCGAATGCCAGCTGGAGCAATCGTATACCGGCTTATCAATATCCGGATGCTTACTCACCGAAAGTGACCTTCATCGATCCGCAGACTATGGCGATATCGGGAAGATATGGGACCTGGCTGCGGGCTTCTGCTCCGGGCGGGGACTGGTGGATAGACGGACGTAAAGTAACGATTACATGGCCTGAGAAGGCAGAGAATTCAATCCCGGCAACCGATAGCGGATTACCAGAAGAAGAGCAGCCTGAGGCTGCTGAGGGTACTCTGTAATCCTGCACCAGTGCGCTACTGCAACACAAAGGCACAGCCGATAAATCCGGCTGTGCCTGGGCAATCATGCAATCTAGTATAGCATCTATTCCTTATCCCCAGAGCCGCCGATCTTCCGGCCGATCCAGTCTTCGTAGGATTTGACCACAGCGTAGAGGTCCTCGTCGCCGTAGCCGTGGTTGAAGCCTGCCTGGAACATGCTCTTGGCTACGCCGAGCATAGATATTTAAAACGAATATTGAAACTCATGGAGTAACCAAAGTTGAAGAAATAGGTAAAAAAGACGACATCCATTCGGAGAAACCGAATAGCGTCGTCTTTTTGATGCGTTTTTTACTTTGTCTATGAAAAGTTAGTTTTCAGTGGCCTCGGATAACTTTGGGGTGCTTTTTTTGCATTGTCAGCTCCCCGTGCTTTTGTAATGCCTCACGCCTATGCGCCAGACCAGCAGAGACACTCCGAGGAAGGCAGCTCCGGAGGGGAGCGAGAGGAAGCCCAGCCACCGGGGGTAATCCCAGCCGCAGACGGTGGCGGCCGGATAGAAGCTGATGAACAGCATGGGGAGCACGAAGCTGAACACTGATTTTAGCATCCGCGGCATATAGGGCTCCGGGCAGCGGGTAATCTGGTAGCTGGCATTGGTCAGCAGAAAGATCCAGTCCAGCCCTTTGATAGTGAAAAAAGCTAGCCCTGAGGTTAGCACGAACACTCCGCAGTACATCAGACAGCCTCCGGCCAGCGCCATCGCCAGAATGCCGAGCCTTCCGGGCGTCAGGGGAACGCCGAGCTGTCCCAGCGCCCAGCCCGCCGCACAGATCCCTGTAAACGGCCGGACCAGCCGGTGCAGATGGAATCTGGAGGCGGCAACCTGCACGAACAGGGACCGTGGACGGAGCAGCAGCCGGTCGAAATCGCCGGAGCGCAGCAGATGCCAAGGGAAATAATCAAAGCCGCGGCATAGACTCTCGGCAAGTCCGAAGGAGGCTACCGCCAGTGAGTAGACCAGAATGATATGGGCCACGGTCCATTCGCCCACATTACCAAAGCGGGAGAACAACAAGACGGTGGCGATGGGATCAGTGACTACCACGGTGAGCACCTGAATCAGCATCAGCCACCAGCCCTTATATTCCATGCCGGACAGCAGATGCATCCGCAAGTATTTGCAATAAATTTTACCTTCAGCAAGCATTCGTTATTCTCACCCTCCCTGGACGATAATGTTATGCAGTCTGCGCTTCATGATCATCCGGCCCGCCGCGATAAAGATAAGGCTCCAGAGGAGCTGTAAGCCGATGCCGGGCAATGCGGCAGCAGGAGCCACGCTGCCTATATATAGCTGCAGAGGGATGTCGGCGAATCCGCCAAACGGCTGCAGGTACAGGAAGGTCTGCATGAAATCAGGCCAGAGACGCAGGGGAAGATAGGTTCCGGACAGTATGCCGCTTAGCAGAAGAAGCATATAGGTCGGTCCATCCCCCCAAGTGATATTCAGCCGGATCGCAGTCACAAACATAGCGAAGGCCGAGCACAGCACAAACGCCATAACCACCGACAGCAGGAAATAGAATAGTGCAGGCAGGGAGGCGGGTCCACCTAGGGCATATCCGGCAGGCATCAGGAGCCCGGCCATTATGGTAGCCAGCCCCCTCATCCAACTGGTGCCGAGCTTGCCGGCCGAGCTTTTAACAAACCAGTGGGTGTACAGGTTCATGGGCCGGCACAGCTCAATACCGACGTCGCCGTTGTTGATTTTTCCCATAATTTCGCTGTCGATGTTCATACTCTGGAGTACAAACAGACCCTGGGCCAGCCAAACATAGGATATGGCCTGAGGAAGGCTGAGTCCGTTATTGTTCCAGGAGCCATTGTCGCTGTATGTATAGAACACGGTGAACAGCACACATTCTATAAGCGCCCAGAACACACTGACCATCGTGCCTGATATGGCGGACACCCGGTACTGGAGCCCTTCAGCCATGCGGATTCGGAAGAGGGAGCTGCAGGCCCGGCATGTATTTCTAAAGTTCATTGTGCACCTCCTGATGGGCTGATGGGCTTAACCCAAAGCCAAGTCATTGTACATAGCCGCAATCATCGCATCCGTGTTCACTTTCATGACGACCTCCGGCGCATATTTCTGCTGCAGACCTGATAGCTGCCCGTCATAGAGCAGTTGTCCGTGCCCGATCACCATGACCCGCTGGCATAATGCCTCAATATCGTCCATATCGTGTGTGGTCAGCAGCATCGTAATCCCGTACTTACGGTTCTCTTCCTTTAGAAAATTGCGCAAAGCCAGCTTGGATACCGCATCGAGTCCGATGGTTGGCTCATCCAGAAAGAGAAGCTTCGGCCGGTGCAGCAGCGCAGCTACCAGCTCACAGCGCATCCGCTGCCCGAGCGAAAGCTGTCTCACCGGGGTCCTTAAGAGCGCTTCCACACCAAGTGTTGCCGATAACTCGGATAGTCTTAAGCGGTAGTCTCCTGGGGGGATCGCATAAATATCCTTTAGTACATCAAAAGAGTCTGCCACCGGAACATCCCACCATAACTGTGAGCGCTGGCCAAACACAACGCCGATCTTGGATACATGCTCTACGCGGTGCTTCCATGGAATCTTGCCCAAGATGGTGCATTCTCCGCTGTCGGGTGTCAGGATGCCGCTCATTATCTTGACGGAGGTGGATTTGCCGGCGCCGTTCGGGCCAATATAACCTACCAGTTCACCCTCTTCAATATCAAAGCTGATGCCGCCGAGCGCGTCCACCCGGGTAACATTCCGCATAAACGCTCCTCTCAGTAGCCCCCACTTTCCTTCGGGCCGTTTGTACACCTTGAAGCTTTTGCGGATATCTCTCAGTCTGATTTGCATATCAGTCGCCTCCTTCGCGCAGAAGATCATATCATTAGGGGAGGAGAGGGGGACAGCCGCGTCGGAGGCCTTCTTGATCCTTGCTGCCCGGCTGACAGGGGGGGAATCATTTATTTTCTTCATTTTCCATAAAAATGCTTGTTATGTTGACATTTCTGTGCTATATTAATTTTATAGTTAACGCAAGGAAAACGTATGTTTTTTTGTATATGTACTGTAAAATAAACTTCTCGTACCGGTGATGAAATCATCGGTATTTTTGCGTTCTCGCCCTAATTAGACGGCCTTGCCATGAATGCAAAGAAAGGTGCCCTGGAATTCCAGGGCACCTTTTTCTATGGGATGCGGGCTGAATGTATGCGGAAAACCGAACACAATAGGCTGGGCGTTGACCCGTGGTCAAAATGTATGCGAAAAACAGGCATGACAAGACAGAGGCCTTGTCACCCCCAGGAATGAAAATAAGCGGGTGGCATCCGTCGCATCCATTCTAAATGAGGCTGTAGTCGTCAACACTACATATACAAATCAAAGGGCGGAAACGGTTACTGGGATACACCCCGTGCGAAAAAC